>VBBV01000175.1:606-4981 GCA_005883695.1 Candidatus Bathyarchaeota archaeon
CTATCTCTACAATTACTCCTGTGGACTTCAATTCTGGTGCTACTGGCTCCGCGATATCTGTCCCCCTGACTAGCACGTTCAATTTTGCTGGTACTATCAGTATTACTGCTGCGACTAGTCCAGCCACAGGCTTGACCGTGACCTGCCCCGCCCCTGTTAGTGTTACTGCGAACGCTACGGTGCCGGCCTCATGCACTTTGAGTTCTACTACCGCCAGAACCTATGGTGTAACCATCACTGGTGCGGGTTCGCCTGGTACCGCGTCTCACTCTGCACCTGTGACTGTTCATGTTGGTGATTTTTCGATCAGTGCCTCTTCTCCAAGCGGTATTCCGGGCTCGTCGATCTCTTCGACCATTACTGTTACGAGTACGTTCAACTTTGTCGGTTCTGTCGCTCTCACCGATACTGTTCAGTCTGGTTTGACCTGTAACGCGTTCACCGTGACGCCTGTGTCGCTTACCGCGAACAGTACGGGTACTTCGAGTCTCTCCTGCTCTTCGCCTACTGCAGGCTCGTTTATCGTAGACATTAGCGATTCGGGCACACCGGGCACAGCCTCCCACCCGACAACAGCCACCTTCACCTTCAGCGCAGACTTCTCTATCTCCGCGACTTCTCCTGCTGATTTCATCGCGGGAGGAACGGGTAGCTCTACGATTACTATCACTCCGGCCGGCGGCTTCACGGGGACGGTGGCTCTTACTGCAACTGTTTCGCCCTCTACCGGTCTTCTCGCTAATTGTCCTACCAGTCTAGCGGTAACAGGCTCAAGCGCGGTCACCGGAACATGTGCTCCATCGTCCTCGACGCCTAGTACCTATAGTGTTACTATCACAGCTACTAGTGGCAGTCTTGTTCACACTGCGAGCTTCGTCTCGCATGTTGCAACAGCGCCGACACCTACCATTAGCTCGGTTACGATTTCACCGAGTGGTTCGGCGACAATAGGCCAGATTGTCTCTGTGAACGTGACGGTCTCAAATCCCGGAAATGTGAACGTCGACTTTACGATCCAAGTAAGGTGGGCATCTGTTAATGTTACGCAGATGAGCGAGACGCTGATGGCTAACCAGCAGAAATCTTTCACTCTCTCTTGGGATACTACGATGTACGGAGCAGGGACAAGCACTCTTTCCGTTGTGATCTTCAATGATGGTGCGTGGAGTAACACCAGCGCCGGTTCAAATTATTCTCTCACCGCTGCGGCGCAACCCTTCTTTACTAGCACGGTTATTGCGGCGCTAGGGGGGGTTCTGGCCGCGGTGGTGGTTGTGCTGGGCCTTTTCTTGGGTCTGAGGCGTCGCAAGAAGCCGGCTGCCCTGTAGCCGGAGGAGTTGTCGTTGTGTTTCGGGATCATACTGGTCTTTTAGGAGGGCTATGTGGATGAAAGATTCGCTCTGTTGTGTGACTATTCAAGTCGTTCTCAATGTTGGCGGTAGATCAGTCCGTAGGGTGATACCGCAAAGTTAGTTTAGGGGACGAACCTAGACTTTCTGGTGGTGTAGGTCGCTTGGCTGATCGTGCGCTGTCGATTGGTCTGCCTCTTCTGGGGATTTTGGTCGTTGGCTTGGCGTTCTACGCTGTCACGTCTCCATCTACCTATCAGCATGTGGCGATGAGTATCCAGGTTGGGCTTACGATTCAGCTCATCGCGCGCGACTTATCTCATTCCAAGATAACTCCTGCTGCTGACATTGGGAGGGCTGGCGGGGTGATGGCGACGACGAGGTATCTCAAGGACGGGATTGGCGGTAACTACCCGATCTACACGCTTGACACTACGGGGATAATTTATGTTCAATCGCAGGTGGCGCGACAGTATACCCTTGGTGATTTCTTCGAGGTTTGGGGTAACGCTCTAGGGCCTACCAATACTCTAGGGCGTCCGGCGAATTTCACGTCGACGGGTGTAGTGGATTACTACTGGGCGATGTGCCTCAAAGGACCGCAAGGCCCGATTCCAACCGCCGATTGGGGCAGCCTCGTCTTGATTAACGGAGGAGTAATTAGCTTGGTTTACTCGGAGGTCGGATGTAGCTACCGTGCTTGGAGGTCATAAGATGAATGTGCGTTGGCTTTGCCGCTCTTGGTTCACCAAGCGCTTCGATTCAACCGAGGATAAGATGTACGACTGGCTCTCGAAAATAGGGGTGTCTAATATGTAACCCCGACGGATGTGTTCGATGGCCTGGAAAGGGTCATTTTCCAAAAGGTTTCGAAAGTTTTAGTCTGGATTCCGATAAGCTTTTTTAAAGCGAGAGCCTTGGGCGCTTCGAAGCGCTAGACATTTCAGATGAATCGAATGGGACGCACTCGATCTTCACGCCTATGTCTTCTGTCATTGTCTTTGATGAGTCTCACGATCTTACTCGTGTTTCCCTCGTCGATAGGTCCGGTTCACGCAGCAGGCAACTTGTTTGTCGGTCCCACTCTGCAGGGGCCTTTCTCGGTGGGCACGATCTTCACCTATCAAGTCAATGTCACAAACATGGATCCTTTCGATAGCTGGGACGTTGTAGTTCAGGCAGATTCGAATGTTCTAGATCCTCTTAGTATTAGCGTGGCTGGTAATATGCTCGGTTCGGTCACCCAAGTTGCCAATTGCGTCAATGGTTCAGGAGGGTCTGGCTGTAGCATCAATGACAATCAAGGAGGGGCCCACTCTGCTGCGTCTCAATTTAACGGCCCCGTCGGTGGCAGTGGTCTCCTCTTCACGATAACCTACAAGGTAGTGAAAGATGGGTTCAGCTATCTTACGATCCCCGCAGGTCTCGACANNNNACCCGCCTACCGTGCCCATCGCCGATTTTACGTTCTCGCCTTCTCCCCCCGCCAACATTACTCAGGGAGTAGACAATGTTACCTTTGATGGCTCTTCGAGCACTGACCCCACGGGAGGCAGGATCACAAGTTATGCTTGGGATATCAAGAAAGTAAGCGGATATCTTCCTCCTATATCCAATACTACGTCCCAACCTACTTGGGTCCATCGCTTCAGCGGTCCTTTGGAAGTTGGGGACCTCGTGGTGACACTCACCGTCCATGACGACGGTGGGCTGTCTTCGCAGCCTTTTTCACAGGCGATAACAGTTCTTGAAAAACCGAATCCTAACCTCATTGTGTCGACGATCCGCGCCTCGCCGCAGGACAATATCGTTTCAGGCACCCAGGTTAGTATTACTGCAACGGTGTTCAACAAGGGGAATATACTAGAGCACGGGTTCAACCTTACAATATTTCTTGATGGTCGGGTCTTCCAGACCGTCAACTCCACGCAAGATATTGGCAGGGGACACACCGTTGACAGCACGTTCGTTCTGAACACCACAGGGTTGAAGCCGAACACCTATGCTATTGTCGGGATGATACAGCCGTCGCACGATCCAAATAGCAGCGGGTTTCTAACCATTAGAATAGTCGACCCTTACTTGGGAGCTACTATCCCCTTCACTGTACCGGAATTTCTCGGTTTGGTAATTGCGACTATTGCCGCGATTGGAGTGGTGAGGTTGCTGGTGAATCGTTCGCGTCTCCGGAGGCATCTTCTCCAGCAGGAGCTGTCTTGACCTTGCTCGCCTGAGCTGGCGGCTGAAGGACCTGGCAGCTAGTCGACACTTGCAGCTACCGCGGAATATCTGTAGATTGAAGCCATCTGGCTCAAGAGGATAATCTTTTAAGGTCGGGGTGCGATGTGGCTCCCGAAGAAAAAATGAATACACGTACAGCAATCGGAATACTAGCAGTTTTTACACTGACTCTCTCTATGGCAGTCTTGCTTCCAGCTCGCGCTGATTCTATTCCGCCGCCTGGTACGCCTCCGACCCAGTTTTCGGTCTCAGGTCCTGCGGCTGACCAGATTCAGTACCAGATCTTTGCTGATGAGACGGGCGAGTTCAACGCTCTCCAAGCAGGCCAGATCGATCTCACCGATACTCCATTGAACCCACCGCAAGTGCCAATCTTCTGTCCGACGGGCACTAGCTTCTGGTGTACTGGTGTTGCTCCGAATCCGCCGGACCCCGAGTTCGGCTTCCAACACAATGACATCAACCTTGCCAACACCTTCTGGGGTATCACCTTCTACTTCGCTCAGGACGGCATCACAGCTGGTGGTGCGTGTCAACCACACCTCAAGAGTGGTGCAGTTGTCACAGTACCAGGCTATCCTTATACGACCGCTACCTGCGCCAATGTTCCTGCGCCCCACGCTAATGACTGCTCTTATGCGGGCATTCAGTGGCGTCAGGGTTTCGCCGGACTTTTGAACAAGGTTGGCCTAGTAGCTAACGTGTTCGGCGGTGCCGCTCAGGCCCTTGACAATCTCGGTACTGTTCCTGCTCAGGGTGTACAGCATTCTGGTCTACCGTTCGAT
>VBBV01000176.1 GCA_005883695.1 Candidatus Bathyarchaeota archaeon
GCTTGAAATCGACCGGACATCGATTCCTCTCGCTGACCTTCTATTGGAGAAGCTCCAGATCATCTCATTCAGCAGAAAGGACATGATCGATACGTTACTCTTGCTCAAGGCCCACGCTATAGCAGAGAAAGAAGAGTCGGAAACCATTGGCACCAATCGAGTGGCCCACGTACTATCGAGAGACTGGGGCTTCTGGTACACTGTAACTACCAACCTGCTAGGGATAAAGGAATACGTCAAGAGAATCACTATTCTTTCCCCGCATGAATTATCCGATCTGATCGCAAAGGTGGATAAGATTCTGTCCGCGATCGCCTCGACCCCGAAATCATTGAGATGGAGGCTACGTGCTGTAGCCGGGACTAAGAAGAGATGGTACAATCCGGTTGAAACTGAGGAAACCGTGGGAGAGTTCGGCATATGGAGGTTACGAAACTAGGCGCAGCAACAGACTTCGATTTCCCAGAAACTGTTAAATTCGAAAAACGTTCAGGATGGTTGCCCCGAATCTTGTACAACTGATCTGGATTGGTGCTAGTTCGCGGCTTTCGGCGGAGCGCCGAGGAAGGGGCGCGATGAGAAAAATACCCAACCGAGAGAGGTTAGAAAAACGAGAATACGACTTTTCGCCCTTACCGCTATTCTCGTGGTAGTCTCAGCCTCGCTGATCTCCCCCCATCCCGTCTCCGCTACCGAGACCAATTACCAAAACCCGGTAACAGCCGCGCCCCCTCTCGCTAGGCCGACAACACCGTCCTGCGTCGTGCCCCTGGCCAGGACCCAACCGTTTCCCTTCGCAGGCTACAGCACACCCTTCACCGGAACCTACTCTCCACCCATATCTTGTCCCGCTCCTTGGTCCATGGTGGTCCTAGATTTCTCAGGCCACGTTAGCGGCCGACAATTCGACCGAATGGCCACCATCTGGATAGGCAATGCGATCGTCTATATGGGCACTACGCCAGAGCCTACCCCTGCGGGAATCGCCTGGCACACCGAGAAAGACGTGAGCGAATACACTCCGCTCTTGCTGACTGACTTTCTATGAGACAAGTCCCACTTTCCCGGCAGCCCGACACCCTGACATGATCGTACCGCTTTCCGGTAGCTGGTTGTTCCTCTTTCACAGAACACCAGTCAACGCAACGCCAGTCACTCTGCCCACGAACCCGGTGCGGGCGTATCTTGAATTGTGGGCTAAGGGAAATAGTTGCGACGAGTTCTGGTTCGGGAGCCAACCCGATGATTACGCTAACGCGAATGGGCTGTGTGGAGGTGGCGCCTTTCGCGAAATCCAAGTCTTTCTTGACGGCACTCTTGCGGGAGTAGTCTGGCCGTTTCCCTACGTCTTCACAGGAGGCGTGAACCCCTATCTCTGGCGGCCTATCCCTGCGGTCGATGCGTTCAACGAGCTAGCTTACCTGGTAGACCTGACCCCGTTCGTCGGAACAATGGCGGATGCAAAACCGCACACTATAGGTTTCGAGGTAGTCAACAACGGCGTGTACTGGCAGGTCGACGGTAATCTGCTGATTGACGAGGACCCGGTTCTGCAAACCACCTCCGGGCAGCTAACAACCTATCAGATTAGTCCCGCGGCCGCTCAAAGCGTGTCCCAGACCATCAACGACAAGAACGCGCTCTTCAGCTTCACGGCAAGCCGATCGGTCAAAATCGCGGGCTTCGTGGATACCTCAGCCGGACGCGTCACTACGACTATCGACCAGAGTTTCAGCTTCACAAACAATCAGGTCTTGGATCTGGTCAATTTCCTCGAGAACCTCAAAGGCACAGAGACAATTACGACCTTAACCTCAACTACGAGTTCCCAAGAAACGAGGACGGTTACTGTCTCAGACTCCTATCCTGTGGCGATGACGTCAGCGTTCATGATCCCCCGAGCGGCAGCCTCGTCCAACTCGAACCAGGCCACTCTGAGATTCATGCTACCCGCGACCGTCGACCAGTCCTTCATCCGTGCTGTTACAACCGCAGTCAGTGGTGTGCAGATCCTTTCAACCACGACCTCGGATACTGTGCATTCGGAAGCTGTCCTCGTCCGAAGTCTAACGACAGGGTTCAATGTCGTCGCTAGCGGGCATGACTACGAAGATTATATCCTGAGCGACTCCACTGGACTCTGCTTGAACCACTATATCGCGGCGGCCCAGGGCTCCTGCTTGCTGAATCCCTAGAACCGCCCGTGAGGTCCATACTTTCTCCCCTTTTTTCGTTTGAAACAAATCACTTGACGCGTGAGGCCTCTATTCTTATTCGGAATCAAAACTCCTGACTTCTAGTCCTCAAAGTCTGACAATTTCTCCGCGAATCTCTTTGTCAATTGTCAGAATGCCGTAGGTTTTCTGCCTGGCAGGGAATTTTCCAGTTGCACTTCCTGGGTTGAACCAGAGAACACCGTCACGGAAATCGTTCTTCGTCTGATGGCTGTGTCCGTGAATGATGGCTTGGACCCCAGAGAACTTGGGCCGCAGCCTCTGCTCTAAGGTGTGGGGAGAGCCTCCCTCAGCTGGATGGTTGACGCCGATCTTGAAATCCCCTGCTTGTACGATGTCAATTGCTGGCCATTCCTTCCTAACGTCTGGCCCATCGATATTGCCGTAGACACCTTTGAAGGGGCCGATTTTGCGTAACTCGTCAACTAGCCGTTTACCCGTGAAGTCCCCGGCATGAATTATCATATCAGCGCCCGACAGCTCATCGAGGACCTGCCGGGGCAGGTTGTCGATTGAGTCCGTGTGGGTATCAGAGATGACGCATATCTTCACAGGTGTCCACGGGTCGTGGCAGGACCGGTGGCTCGAGGTTTCTAAGTTTTCTAGGCCGCTTGATGAACGCCTGTTCCTTTGAAGGCTGTATGAACAGCTTTGAGGAAGTACGTTCCTCCGAGGAACATTGCAGTCCTTCCGGTCCACGAGATAGGATCGCCAGGAGCTCTTCCGAAGAAGACCGCGGCAAGTCCCACCCCGGTCAATGCGAGAGCCAGAAAATACCAATAGAGTGTGCTTGACCTCGACCGCGAAGAGAAATATCGCCTGGCAAAGAGGATCGATGATACAGCGAATAGAGTGGCAGCGCTACCAAGAACAGCCATGCGTAGAGATGTCTGGCCAGCTCCAGGAACGAAGAAGAGCGGAGTCATCCCCTCCAGCGCCGCCGCAGTGTACAATGCCGTGAAGCCGAGAACCCCTCCGTAGGCGAGGATAATTATTGATCTGCGAATCTTCGGGCTCTTTTGCGGAGAAGGCCCGCGGGACCAAGTGCCACTGATCACGTGGAAAATGGACGCGACAAGCGCGCCGGTGTTCGATATTGTTATTGCAGGGTTCGGTCCGCTGGGGAGATTTGTCAGCCAACCTGAAAGCAGTGAGGTTGAGCCCCAGGCGAGCGCTCCACTTCCCAAGAGGACTAGAAATGTCCAGCCGTTTTGTATGTAGCTCTTGAAGGAAATGTACCCGACCATGAACGATGTGAAGGCGAGGAAGACAGTGTACAGGATCGCATTCAGGAACGGGGGCTCAAACGCTAACCCCTTGCTAAACTGTGCTGGAGGCGGCAGGATGATGTTGAACACAACTACAGAGACTATTACCAAGGGGAGAGGAACGGCGACGATTAGGCTGGGCTTCCACGGCGGGGGAATCGTTCCCGAAGTCTGTCCAACTTGCCCGATTGACTTTGGTTCAGGAATGTTTCTGTTTGTTCTTGGCAAATGCCATCGCCCAGTTACTCGCAGCCTGTTCGGTAATGGACCTCCTTGGACTTCCAGTCAGGAGACCTTCGTAATCCGAGAAGGGTGCAGAGACCTCGACGCCATGTGAGGTAATCTCGTATTCCCTCAGTCGCTTGTCATGATCGCTGCCTCGCATCTTCCAGACAACCAATGCTTTTCGAATTGTGGACTCTATCTCCACTGGTTTGAGAGAAACGATGCAATCTACTAGAAAGCTGATGCCTGCGTCCGTCGACAATGTCGATTGGCCGTATGATTCGTTGTTCTCCCAGATGAGCAGAGACCCTAGACCTCTTGCTTTGAACAGCATGATCAAACGATAGAGTTCCCTTCTCAACTCGTTGTGGCCGGTGAACATGGCCAAGTGGCTTAGACTGTCAACCACAATCCTCTGCGCATGGATTTCTTTGATCGGCTCTGAGAGAATGCTCTCTCCACCGCCAGTCTCCAAGAGAAGGTTTGGCGAGGTGCAGATCAATCGGAACTTGTTCTCGTCCTCCAGCTTGCGTATGTCCCACCCAAGGCTCAAGGTGTCTCTGTAAATCTGTGCAGGTAATTGTTCGAAGGTCAGGTAGATCCCATTCTGCCTGAACTGTGTCGCTCCATTCACTAGGTGTTCGAGTGCCAACGTGGTTTTTCCTGTCCCCGGTCCACCAGAAAGTAGTACTGCATCTCCTGGGAGGAATCCTCCGCACAGCATTTGGTCTAGCTCGCTAATCCCAGTCTGTAGCCTCATTTCTCGATCGATTCTTCCTGGCGAACTGGCCTCTTCATTCGGCCAGCCATCGGTGGAATCCCGCTGATATGAGAAGATTGTAACTCGCGCTTATCAGGCACCAAATAGTACGAGCAGTTTGTCGGAATTCGATAATTTCTCCACGATGACTAGCGTGAGTATTCTAGTCAAGCCCAGAGTACGATGGTATGATATTCTTCGCGAATTCCTTGAGGTTGTCAAGGTAGCCAACACGTTGGAGTGGCGCTATGTAGTATAGGGCGCCGTCTTTTGCCGCTTTTTCCACATCCTGTTCGACAGCTTTCCGGTCGAACTTTTGGTCCCGGTTGGCCACGGACCCCGCTGCGAATGCTATCTTGTCCTCGCGATGGAATCTTCGCGCCTCCTGCTTCACGATCAATCGCGCCTTCTCCATAGGGACCTGGACCCAGGGTGGAATGTGGCAGATGTCGGCGTAGCGGCCCGCAAGCTGCAGCATTCTAGTGCCGACGCCTCCGAACATCAGGGGTGGGTGCGGCTTCTGAACCGGTTTGGGATCTAGAATCGCGCCTTTCGCATGGTAGTACTTTCCCTTGAAGTCGACTTGGGGTTTCTCCCAGAGCTGGAGGATCAGCTCTACGCCTTCCTTTGTCTTGTCGACCCGTGTCTTCGGGTCGTCCCATGTGCTGTAGCCTTCGAATTCTGTCTGGGACCATCCAGCCCCTATGCCTAGGACGGCGCGTCCGGAGGACAACACGTCCATGGTGGCTACCATCTTGGCCAACATTGCTGGTGGACGGAATGGGATCGGGGTGACTATTGTTCCAAGCTTGATTTCCTGGGTCTTGGCCGCGAGATACGTGAGGGCGACCCAGCTCTCCACGGTCGAATC
The DNA here is from genome assembly GCA_005883695.1 of Candidatus Bathyarchaeota archaeon. Next base: position 5,359 of record VBBV01000176.1, read on the forward strand.
TTTCTGTGGCTGTCCAAAAGCCTCGGCCCACATGTAATGGTCCGGGATCACCGCCCCCCAGAATCCAAGCTTGTCCGCCAACTGAACTGCTTGTTCAGTCAAGCTCCAGCCGTTATACCAGTTTCCAAGACCCGAAAGAATGAACCTCAAGACTCAACTCCTCATGTTTGGATTCTATCCCCTATTTATTTCAGCCCAACAGGAGCATCTTTTGCCATAAATGAGACTCGTCTTCATCTACGGCCCGCCAGCATCAGGTAAGCTTACTGTTGCAACTGAATTGGCAAAGCTGACAGGGTTCAAGCTTTTCCATAATCATGTCTCGATCCAGTTCGTCCAGTCTATTTTCGAGTTTGGAACAAAGACCTTCAGGCGTCTAACCGGCAAATATCGGCTGGAGATGATAGAAGAAGCCGCAAGGGAGGGATTTGACACGATCTTTACCTTTGTCTACAGCAAAGGCGAGGACGACAGGTTTGTGAAGCGTGTTCAGCAAAAGGTCAGATCGAATCGAGGTAAAGTGTGCTTCGTACGGCTCCATTGCGAGCGAGAAGAATTGGTTAGGCGTGTCAAGGCGAGTCGAAGGAGAAGGATGGGAAAAGTTGGTACTGAGACGATGCTGAACAACTTGTTGCGAAGACACAATCTCGACTCAGAAATCCCATTTCAAAGGAGCTTGAGTATCGACACAACAAATCGAACTCCAAGGGATGTTGCAAGCGATAGCGCGTCAATACAGGCTATCGTCCTGACGCGACTGAACACGAGGAGTTCGCGGCACAAAACGCCAGCGGGGAAAAAGCTGGCTAGGCTTTCAATTCCCGCAATAGCTGCTTCGCAATCGTTAGTCTCTGAATATCATTGGTGCCCTCGTAGGTCTTAATGATCTGCGAGTCTCGAAGGAACCGTTCCACCGGATATTCCGTCGCGACACCGTAGCCACCATGTATCATCATTGCAAGCAGCGACAGCTTTTCCGCAGCTTCCGTCGAGGTAACCTTCGCGATCGATGACGCTTTCACGAAGTCCTTCCCCTGATCCTTCAACGACGCGGCCCAATAAGTCAACAATCGAGCGGTATGCAATCCC
>VBBV01000138.1 GCA_005883695.1 Candidatus Bathyarchaeota archaeon
CCCGGCCACGGAGAACGCGTATTTGCCTGGAAAGGCCTCGCTGTTCGAAAGCTTGCTCGGCGAGGTCCGCATGATCAGGGTCGCCTTCAATCGTGTCCACACGACAGTCGGGTCCTGCCGCCGAAGCCATCACGGCAGCTGTATAGCCGTGACCACAGCCAACCTCCAACATCCGTCGCGCATGCGTCAATGATGCCATCACCGTCCACAGAGGTGCCTGCAATGGGTTGCTGGGGAACATGTCGCAATCCGGCCCGTGCCTACGCCGATGCTGATTCGACATTAGGTAAAGGTCCAGATGAGCATCAGCTCGACCACCGTAAATTTTCATGAGCAGCTGCCTAACGCTTTTCTTCAAGATCTCATCAACGCTTTCGCGGCGCCGAGTATTAACGCCTAACAGTCACCTCAGCTTGTGATTTGCTAGTTTGTTTGAACGGACAGAAAGGGCGGAAAGTGACCTTTGAGATTACTTTTTTACGTAAATAGAGTAGTCTGGCAAACCGTTAGCCATGAGTGAAAACAAGGTAACAGAAACGCCCGAGGATTGACTCGAACAAGTCAAACCCCTTTCTCGAAACGAGGCATTGTCCTCCTGCGGGATCTTGACACGTGCGTAGAAGAATCCGCCATCGCGGCGAAGATGTTAACTATGTAAAATGGTACTATTGACAATTTCCGGCAAGACTATTTCTTGAAATCCGGTATGCCCACCATGTTCGAAGAAGAACCTAAGGCGCGATGCCCAGATTGTAGTCAGTCGCTCACATTCATCCGGACCAAAACGCATCAAAAAAGATGGTACTGTTACGCCTGCGAGAAATATGTTGACCGTATCGCCGAGCCCACCATGGTGAAAGATGCGCATGCCAGAATAGAAGCGATCACAGGCCTCCAAGTGATTGATTCCCATGGGATGATCGTCGGCCGGGTCCGCAAAGCCATCTCAAACGACACCGGAGATGTCAGATCCCTCGTCCTATCAGTTGACAAAGAACAATTCAAGTCCCTCCTCGACGAGAGGGATTTGCCGCGCGAGTTCGAGCTAGGACACGAGAAAATCGCCACTGTCGGAGACGTCGTAATCCTATCCGACGTATTCTCGCCGAGCGCACTCGCGCCGCCCAAACCTCCAGAAGAATCCCCGAACACCGGCAAGTGCTCAAGATGCAGCGCTCCACTCATCGCGGGAGCAAAACATTGCATCAAGTGTGGGGCATTATTAACATCTGCCTCCTGCATATCATGTGGAACACTGAACCCAACCGAAGCTAGGTACTGCAAGAACTGCGGCAACGAGCTAACCTAGTTTCGGACCAACCTTACCCCAGAGAGAGTTGGATTAGCAGCGCGCCCCGCGGTTTCTTGAGGGTCTAAATAGTCGCCGAGATAGTGTCGGACAATAAAGAAGATCGATGGATGGACCTTGACCTTGCAGCCGCGAATGTGAATCGAGCCGGTACTCTCGTCGGGTCAACTATTGCGGTCTTCACCTTTCTTCTCTTCTTTCTCTATCCCCGTTTTTCCTCGGGGCAAATCGATCCTGTACTCTTCCAGGTCACTCTGACAATCATAGTGCTAACCATTCTTTCGTTCAGTCTGTCGGGACTCTTCTATTATCGGATCGGCGTCCTGAAGCTAACCACTGCCAAGAAACGTATGAGTATGCAGAGAGGAGCTCTATTCTGGCTCGTAGGCACACTCTTTGTAATCTTGGAGCCGGCGCTGATCTTGTTCACGGTCGGCCTCACAGTTGTCGGCGTTGTAGCGTTAGGCGCCTGGCTCTTGTACACTCTCGTCACCGTACGCGATGCTAGCGCATATGGGAATCGGTACGGCTCTGGCTCACATCAGTCTGTAGATGGAGTCCCGAATATTTCGCTTACTTCTGACTTGGGTACTTGGACTACGCAGAAGTGGTTGCCGTCTGGGTCCACTAGTATCTTGAAGTCCTCATCCGGTTTGTAGTCCCGTGGATAGAGGCTGGCTCCCATCTTCAGTAATCGCTCGACTTCGTCCTCTTGATCTTCCGCGTAGAGGTCCAAGTGCAATCTAATCCTGCCTTTGACACTTTTCGGAATTTTGTTCAATGAGACGTTCGGGTTTTTCCCTTGAGGATCCCGAAGAATCACCCATCCGTCCTTCGGCGGATACTTGGGGACGTAGTGGAGCATGTCCTGCCAGAATGCCAACATCTTGTCGAATTCATTGCAATCGATAACTATCGAGCCTATCTTGAGATGCAAGACGATTGCCCTTTGGAAGAGGCAAGATAATTAACGATTATTTTTGGCAGATCGGACAATTCCGGGCCGGAGTGTTGGAAATTCTCCCTGCTCGTAGGGGTAGAACTAAGAACAAGCTCACGTGATGTGCTTGAGAAGACTATGTCTAATGTAATGCAGGAGAGGAGGCTGGCGCTTATTCACAGGGTCATCGTTCCGGACGAGGAATATCCGAAAGAGTACGCCATTCTAGTGACTGATCGTCGGTCGATCTTCATTCGTCAGAAAAAGACGAGAGGCAACTTTTGGCTTCGTCGCGAGATGAGTTATGGAACCGCGCTAATCACCGACGTGGTGCCAAAAACTCTAGAAGACTATGAACAAACCAGCATGGAATCGCTTACAGCCGATAGTGCGAACCTCACCGTCCCCCATGACGCCCTTATCTCTCTAGCAATGAAGAAGGAAGAGCAGAAGCCCCGTGCATACGACTTTTTCGTCCGGCTAACCATGCGAATGCAAAGGGAAGAATTTCAGGTATATGACTTTGAGATGAACTACTGGCAAACCCCGAACGCTCAGGTCGCGATTAGGTTCTACATGGTGCCCTTGGGCGCGTATTTCAAGCCGAGAAGGCAAACCCAGACCAGGGAAAGAATCCTCCGAGAATACGCCACCGATGCATTCGAGATTTTCCAGAAGGTCCTTCCCGCCAAAATCATCTCCTCGTAACAGCTATTCCAGGCATAGAGTATTCTTCGTACCGGTCCTCAATACCAACTTTGATTCAGTGGTTCCTCGATCTCTTCCGGAACTAGCCCTGAAGCTTGCTCGATCGAAGTTCCTTGGGAGTAGCTGGAATATCAAGACGCCTAACAATCCGGCAAGAACCAGTACCGCGTTGTAGTTGAGGGAGTAGCTTCCGAGAGCAAAGTTTGCCTGGACCCAGTTCTGCATATTGACATTTGACGCGTACTCTCGTACAAGTCCGCCATAGATCAAGATCAGTATCACCGCTTCAACAACCGCAATCGAAAGCGCTTTCGAAACGAGGCCGAATCGCGGTTTTCCTGCCACCTTACACCTGGAAGGGTTTCTGGGTCTGGCGATGATCCAGGCGCTCCGTTCTTTTGACCGACAAGCGCCTCCAGTTCGTACAAGGCCGATTCAATCCTGCTACTTGCCCGGCAGGTTCTTCTCATCGCGAGATAATATGTGCAGAGGCCTACTCCACCGATCAATAGAGGGATGCAGATAGGGAGGAGGATAGCGGAGGCCGATGCGTCATAGGGAATTAGATTGCCGAGTCCAAATCCCGCCGAGGCCCCGAGTGGTGTAGGTCCATGCCGCCGTGTCGGCCCCAATCGCAGCGAGCCCGAGGATAGCCTGAGCTCTTCCTTTCCAGTTGTTTCTCGGCGTGAAAACTGCTTGTACTCCCTTCTGCGCCGGCTTCCGCCTTCTCTTTACACTAGTCGACAAGCGGGATCAGTCCGCTGCGGATCCAAGCTTGGTTAGCACAGTGTCCGCTAGCGACCCTTCAAGCAGTTCCTTTGTGAGGTGCCTGTACTCTTCCGAGGCAGCGTTTCTGGGGCTGTAGATTATCCCCGGTATTCCTTTGCTGGGAGCTTCTGCCATCCGGATAGATCGCGGGATGACGATCTTGAGTATATGATCACCAAACGAAGCTCTGAGTTGTTGAACGATCTTCTTCGACAACCCTGTTCTCTTGTCGAATAGCGTGAGTAATATCCGATAGTCGAAGTCTGTTTTGGCCCGCGACTTTACAATTCGCATGAACTTCAGCAATGTCGGTAGCCCGTCCATTGACAAGAATTCAGATTGTACCGGAACGACCATCAAGTCGCACGCGACAATCGCGTTTACCGTCAAAATTCCAATGTTCGGTGGACAATCGATCAGGATCGC
>VBBV01000139.1 GCA_005883695.1 Candidatus Bathyarchaeota archaeon
TAGGCTTACGCCTCTTCTCTTCGCTTCTTCCAGAATTCCGCCAACGTTTCCTGGCACACCCTGCTTTGCCAGTCTTGCTTTGATCTTCAGTACGACAGGGGTTTCGATCGTGTCAACTTTGTCTATCTCGATATTAGCAAATGTAGGATCGTAGAGTATTCCACCGCCGGGAGCTACCTCCTCAGCATGGCGGATGAGGGTCTCCGCGTCGAACGTCGCTAGGACGTTCACGTCGTTTACGTGGGACCTGATCTTTTCGCTGTTGACCCTGACTTCGAAGTAGCTGTGAGGTCCTTTGATGCTGGAGTAGTACTCTCGGAGCCCGAAGGTCCAGAGCCCACCCAGCACGCACGCTCCCGCGAAAATGTTAGCTGATGAATCGACTCCGCTACCCTGCGGACCTCCTGTCATCCAAGACAGATCGTTGACCTTGGCAATCGCACGACTCATCGTTTTAGCCTCCGGTGGCCTTGTCGTATCCGATGGCACAGTCACAGCTTTGACTCTGGGCGCAGTAGGGACATGAGCACTGACAACTGTCCATTTCATAGTTGCAGTTTGGGCAAGCGTACGTATCGCTTTCAGCGGTCAGAACAATATCCCCCGCTCACAATCGTTAAGAACGATGGTTCGACATAAGGCTTCACCTGGACAATTCTTGATCTATAATCCTAGTCCCATGCATTCTTACTACTTGAATAAGACTAATGAACGCTGAAATCGACGAAGTTGAGGAAGAATATGAATCGGAAAAAACAATGGATAGGCGCATCAATTCTACTCGCAACATTTGTGCTTGCATTACCAACGCTAACTCCGCACGTGAGCGCGGGTCCAGTTACCGAGAAATGCGTCGGATGCGGGATCACAATGCTCTCTCCAGGCTCAAACGGTGCACTCAACAACCAATCGACCGTCGGTCCAACATTCCTCGTATCCTTCGCTGTCAAGAACTTCAGCTTCGTCCAACCAGGCACCTTCAAAGATGTCAACATCACTAACTCCCAAGGTCTACAGGAGGGCCACATTCACGTGTTCGTCGATGGCGTGTACAACGAGATCTGGACCAGCTCAAACGGAATACCGCTAACTCTCAACAGTGGCTCGCACACGATCAAGCTTGAACTCGTAAGCGACTTCCACCTCCCATTCAGCCCCGACGTCTCGGCCTCCACCACCGTAACCGTTGCTAACGGAGCAGACACATTACAGTCAACAGCAATGAACGCACAGAACTATAGCCTAGGCGCACTAATAGTCGCAGTAATCGCACTGATCCTAGTGGCCTATGTTGCGTTCAAGCCCAAACCAAAAACTACTTAGACGAAGCCCCGACAACGGGGCACGTCCCCTTTTTCTCAAGACTTTCACATTACTGACACTCGTGATCGCACTCACCCCTCTAATCCAGAGCGGTTCTTTCAATGCTCACGCATCTGGCCAAGCCAATGTTGCCATAATCGACAATGCATTTCTCCCTAAGCACATCAACGTTACAACAGGCACCACTGTGATCTGGGATTACGCAAGCAATTGGAGCAGCCTTCACACAGTGACATCCGTAGGAAATACTACGCAAGGAGGAACCCCCTTGCTAAACAGTGGAACCCTCCACCCAGGCCAAAGTTACAGCTATACCTTCTACCAACCCGGCGTTTACACCTACCAGTGCTCCTACCATTTCACAACCCCTGCAATGAGTAACGCTTGGGTCAACGTGACTGGAGCCCCAATTACCCCTCCTCTTACGCAGAATCCTCCACCCAACTACACCCTCATCACAGTCGCGGCGATAACAGTAGCCGCGGTGATTGTAGCAACGCTTGCCCTGTTTGTCAGGAAGAAAAAACGGAGGACTTCCGTTGCTCCAACTTCACGTCAAAACGCCAAACCGTAGAAACTAGAACAATCAGCCGCGTATCAGAGAAGAATCATGCAAGACTCTCCGGATAAGTAATCTGGGCACCCTCGATATGAGCCCATCTTGTCAGTGAGTGTTTTGTACGTTTTTTGATCGTCATGATGTGTTCCACCGGAATCCCTCGGATGGTGAGGGCGTCAGCGATCAACCAGCGATGGCATCGCCAAGGCAGAACCTCCGCACACATGATAGCAACTTGACTGTTTTTTGCTAGCCCAATCAGTTGGTCGATGCCTTTCGCGAACTCTTGCGTTTGCATGTAGTCAGCGAATCCTCTGAAGGAGAGATTCCTCCAGCCCATGTTCGAGGAATCTGCTTTGGGACGACGCAAGCCGCCCAGCTGCTTCATTAGAACATAGGCTATCGCGGACTGCTTCAGGCTCTCGGACAGAGAGTCTTGGTTGAATTGCGGGTTACGCCTTGAGCGAGGGATTGTGCGGACATCGACGAGTCGCGTGACGGTATGAGCGCGGAGGATGTCTAGAAAGTCATCTAGTGCTCGCGTTGAGTGTCCGATGGTTAGAATCAGCACCAAGGAATGCTCAAGATTTTATTCTCAGCAACAAAGAGACCAGCTCGTAGGCTCTGTGAATGTTGGCCCTGTTCACGGAGCCAAGCTCGATCACGTTCGCTTCGTACATATCGACGCATCCCTGCTCGCCTACACCCATCGCCTGCTGCCCATTTGCGTGATGATTGCGGAGCTGAATCATCATATCAATGGGATCAAGGCCGTAGTTGCGCGATAGGCATTCGGGTATTTTTTCCAGCGAGTCGGCGAACGCATTAATCACAAATTGCTCCCTTCCCTCAAATGTTAGTGCGTATTTTCTGAGTTGTAAAGCTAATTCAACGAGGATTGCTCCTCCCCCAGGAACCACTTTCGGGTTAGAACGTGAATGCTTCAAGATGAGAAGCGCCCTCTTCACAGTTTTTTCCAGTTCCTCAACGAGCTCAGGACTGCCGCCGCGAAGCACTAACGCCGCGCCTCGATCGCATTGAAGGATTGAGATTTCTTCCGGTTTGATCTTGTCAATCTCAAGCCTTCTCGCTGTACCGACGTCCTCTTTCCGAAGCTGGTCAGCATTCCCGACAATAGTGGCTCCAGTGGCTTTTGCAGCCGTCTCGAACTCATCGGTAGCTACGAAATGCATCGCGAAAATTCTTTGTCTGCTTAGCTGGTCGGAGATTCTATCCGCCATCTTGGATCGACAGATCAAGACATTGGCCCCAGACATCTTCACCATATCCACTAGATGAAGTCGGAGGCGAGCCTCTTCCGATTTGAAAATCTGAATCTGTTCTTGGCTCGTAATGTTCAGTTTGGTTGAGAAGGGACCTTCATCCACCGATTTCAGTTCGAGCCGCTTGATCTCAAGTTTGGTTAGGAACGCTATTTTTGGCTGGTCGACCCAATCTGGCATGCTTGGATGCGCCTTGCCTTTCTTGATTATGACTCCGCGAACTAGGTCGGAGTCATCTGTCTGGCCGCCGGGCTTCTTCACAATCTGGACTCTGTTGACGTCAATCAATCCATCTTCTACTACACGGCTGATTGCCTCGGATAGATGCCTCTGCAACTTTGGACCGAGAAGGTCCCTTCCGCAATCGATTACCTTCAAGAGCTGCTCGTCGAGGTCCTTAGCAGCATTCGTCGCGATTTCGTTGATGATTGCGGCTGATTTTTCAGTTGCTTTCAGATATCCGTCCAGAATCGTATTAGGATGGAAACCAATCTCGATCAATTTGTCAGCCTCCGCTAGGAGCGCGGAGACGAGAACGAGCAGGGTGGAGATTCCGTCGCCAATGTGCTGGCGCTGTATCTTCGCCGCTTCTGCGAGGGTCATTATTGCTGGGTACTCTATTCCTAATTCGTCGACGACTTCGACGGGATCTTTGGTGACCTTCATCACCATTTCAGGACCTCTGTGATAAGTTACGAGTTTGTACGCGCCTTTGGGCCCGAGGGTGCCGCCGATCTTAAACGCGGCCAGTGATGCAAAGTTTAGGTTCTGTCGCCAGACTTCTTTGCCACTTATTCTTCCGCGGTTTTTCTGGAGGATCTGCGGGGTTGCAGGCAGAACCGGTTGAGCTAGAGCCATCTTCGTCTAACCGAACATATGTCGGCTTCTCATAACAGCCTCATGGATCTTTATCGCTCGGTCCGTCCACCCAAGACCTGAATAGAGTTCGCTTTTCATCTTAAGCGGAACTATCGGCATCTTAACACCTAGCACATATACGTAGTCCGGGTCGAAGTCGAGAGGGTCTCCCCAATCCCACCCGCCCACCTTGATCTGTAGATTTCCATGGACGTCGAGCACAGAGCCTTCAACGTCGAATCGAGACATATAGCTCCTGATCCATACCTTGTGGAGCTTCAGGTCGACGCTGGCTTCTCTATCTAACTCTCTCTCAACCACGTGAGGAGGCTCAACCTGATACTTGACTAGCTTTCGCGCAACCTCGTCGCATCCATCCTTAGTGCTGAGTATGGCGATATGGTTGGGTTGTACATTGACGCCTGATATTACCTCCGCGACATCGCCTCCGATGGCCCATTTGTTTTTGCAATCCATGAGTGCTTTTCCGATGATAATTGTCGCATCAAGCAATGGCTTGCTGAGAACTACGAGTTCTTCTGGCCTAGGGATTCTGCTCTGGATCTGGGGTAGATCCATAGGCTTCAGTTTATCCGAGAGTCTTAGGGCTGGCATATGCCCATCTCCTTGACGTACTAGTGAATCGCTGCTACGGGACTAGACCAGGAGTCATGAGCCCGAGATACTGCTTGATCCCCTCAGCGGCACGATAGGACTGTGGACCAGCAACATGTGTTCCGGACGGAACGGTATCCCCTGAGGTGTTCGTAATCTCGCCAGCACCGAATATGTTGAAAGGTGTTTTCACTGTAGGCGACCAACATTGGTTCCATTTGTCCCACACCGACCAGGTCGGGTCCGTGCCAATTCGACATCCTCCCCTCAAGTGATGGCCCCACCAGTCATTGTGCACGGCTCCAGGCAATACCGTGTTGCTTACAGTGACGTTTGAGGCACCCATCGCCGTGAAGATATCCTTGACCTTGTTCGCGAGGTAGGTAGCCCCAACATACATGTTCGGTGTCCAGTCGTAGGTCAATCTGGCCAGCGGGTCGCCGTAGATGTCAGTGTAGTGCGGGTCTAGGTCGACATAATTATCTGTGGTCGGGAGGTCAGGGGCGA
>VBBV01000140.1 GCA_005883695.1 Candidatus Bathyarchaeota archaeon
GAAGAGATCATGCGTTTGGCCCGCTCCTTCCCAGACCACGTGATCTCGAAAGAAGCCTTGGAGGCAGAATTCGCGAAGGAGCTGAAGGGAGAAGACACTGGAAGGAGAGCCTACATTATCGAAGAGAAATCCACACGCAAGCCAGTTGGCTGGGCGACGATTCGAATTCACCAGTTCCAACGAAAGATGACGGCTGCTGATGTCGGTTTAGCACTGGGGGAGAAGACTGCATGGAACAAGGGCTACGGAACAGAAACTGCTAGACTACTCTTGGACGAGGTGTTCAGACAATTGAACCTGCACCGGGCCGAATGGTGGACGTTCTCCGAGAATAATGTCAGCGTCCAACTGGCCAAGAAACTAGGCTTCAAAGAAGAAGCCCGCCTACGAGATGCGGTCTTCTTCGACAACCGATACCATGACTTGGTTGTACTTGGTCTCTTGAAACAGGAATTTGAATCGATTAGAGCGGCATCTGAAACATCACGCGGCGAAACGACCGTCAGCTATTTACAGAGCCCGTAGTGCGACATCGATCGACGATGAGCACCTCAGAGCTGAAGGCCCAGAAAGGAGATACCATATCCGTACATTACCTCGGACGATACCCTGGCGGGAAGGTCTTCGATACTTCAATGGAGAAAGAGGCGAAATCCGCAGGACTCTACAACCCTGCCCGAGACTACAAACCATTGCAGGTAATTCTCGGAGCCGGAAAAGTGATTCAAGGGTTCGACGAAGCCCTGATAGGCATGAAGGTCAACGAGGAGAAGGAAGTTGTAATTCCTCCAGAGAAGGCCTACGGGAAAACAGGCAACCATCCCATGGCAGGCAAGACTCTACAGTTCAAACTGAGAGTAACAAACATCAAACGCCCGTAACTAGATCCCACCGCAAACCTGACACGTACTCCGTTGTATCCCGTGAGGGTTATTGATTGGAACGCGGCCGAAACGAAAGAAAAGGCCGACTCTCACGGGCTCGGTCACCCTTAGAGGGTTACACAGAGGCGCCTCTTCCCAAGAAGCTCGGAATCAAACCGGGATACACCGTCTCCCTAGTTGGCGCACCCGAGGGGTTCCGAGAGACCATGGGCGAATTACCCGAAAATGTGGTGTTGCGAGATGGTGTAAGGGACCGGTCCGATCTAACGCTATGGTTTGCAAAGTCTCGAAGAGAGTTGGAAGAGAGACTACAACACATGAGGCCATTTTCGAAGAAGGCTGGATTATGGATTCTCTGGCCGAAGCAGACCTCTAAGCTTCAAACGGACTTGGGACAGCCGTTAGTCCGGGAAGCAGGGTCGCAGCTGGAATGGTTGATTTCAAGATCTGCTCGATCGACAAAAACTGGTCGGGGCTCCGATTCACCCTAAGAGAAAGGTAAGAGTCGGCAGCTTGCTCTTCGGAGAGATGGTTTCGAAGCTCCTTGAGGCTCGCACGGCCGTGACCTGCGCGAGCCTTAATTGTTCCAATGGTCAGCGAACGAGTACGAGAATGCGAGCTATGCAATTCCGAGTTAGTGTTGACATCGCGTTAGAGCCGTCTGTTGCATTCGACGAGTTTGTTGCGGAGATGTCCCAAGCCCTTACTCGGGTCGGGATGCGGCTTGAACCGGGGAAGGATGGCAGGATTTTGGAGGGGAAAGTCGAGGTCGGGCGTGTTCTTTCCTGGCTTCCTGGAAAGGAGGTCCTGTTTGAGTGGCGCCAGGCCAACTGGAAGCCTGACGAGGTTACGAAGATGGGGCTGAGGTTTGAACCGGTCCCAGATGGGACGCGCGTCACCATAGAACATGATCAATGGGGGAGTCTTCTCGGCGATAGATTCGGAGACTGGTTAACAGACCGTCATGCTCGGCGACCGTCGGGAGCGCAGGCTCGTGCGGGATATCGAGATCCCGTTTACCACCGTCCCAACTTCAAAGTCATCTTGAGAGAACTCTCCCTGACCCCTTCCGACTTCTTGCTCGAGGTAGGATGCGGGGGAGGCGCTCTTCTACAAGAGGCGCTGCGAAGCGGATGCCGGGCAGCGGCCGTTGATCACAGTCCGGAAATGGTCAAGCTCGCGCAAGAGGTCAATCACGACGCGATTAAACAGCGAAGGCTGGAGGTGCGTGAAGCGGAAGCGGATCAGCTGCCGTTTCCGAACGGGAAGTTCACATGCGCGGCCTTGACCAACGTTTTCGGCTTTCTCCCAGATCCACACGCAGTGCTGGTGGAAATCCGACGTGTCCTCGCGAAGGATGGCCGGCTTGTCTTCTTTACAGTATCTCCGGAGATGCGTGGAACAATAGCAGCGCCCGAACCGATGGCGTCCCGGATACATTTCTACAAAGATGAAGAATTGATGAAACTCGCTCGCGAAGCAGGCTTCGTAGATGTCCGAGTTGAACGGCCCAACCTTGAGCCTTTCGCTCGCGAGGCAGGTGTGCCTGAGGAGCACATTCAGGCATTCTCAGGCCGAGACGGGCAGCTCACCATTGCTCTGAAAACGTAGAACGCGATTTGACGTCATCGGGACCGAGGGTCGGATTTTTACCCAGACCGGGTTAGCGACGGTAACATAACCTCAGTACCTTCGTTGGCCAAGGGATTTGTAACAACTTTGGATTTGCCTTTCTTGATATGGTCTGCAACTAACACGCAAGAATATAGTAAGGACAGGAGGTCAGACGAATGAGCTTGGTGGATCTTTTGATCTCAATTGGAAGCGCGGGACTTGCGATCTTTAGTGTGCCTACGGTTCTGAACAAGAATTCTCAAGTTCCGAGAAAGACAGCGAGCATTCCCTCAGCCTCCATCTTGACATATTTCGTCCCGTTGTTTGCGATCAGCGGATTGGACCTTACAGCGATCACAATCGCAGGACAGGCCATCGTATGGTGGCTAATTGTTGCACTGCGACCCGTCAGAAAGCTTGGCTAACTTGATGACTGGGGAAAGGACGCTAACCGGGACTATGGTGCGGCCGCCGGGATTTGAAGTCCCGAGCCGTCGTTTAAACGGCTTCCCGGGTCGTTGGGTTGGAAGCCCATTGGACGCTATCAGGGCTATGTCCTAGACCAGGCTAGACTACGGCCGCTGAGCCTTGAGTTCAGTCCATGGTCTTTTCTGCCTTACGATTGGCAGACAAGACTCAACAACTGCCGTCACGTCAAATGAGAACCTAGCAAGCGGTCAAGTTCGGGACAAGTCTCAGCTAGTCTTAAGAATCTGACAACGCCTGCTGCAATGTTTTGAAAGTCATCCCAATTGAAAACGAGCCGGCTCGAGCCCGTGACTATCTTAACGACAATAGTTTGCAGGTCGGCCGTATTCTTCCCGTCGGTGACACTCTACTTGGAGAATACTTTGCAACCGGCAGTAGCTTCGTTCTGCTGAAAGGAAGGGCCGTCGACGCGCTATTCTCCTACAATGCAGGACGAGATAAGCAGGTACCCACGGCGAGATTCCATGTTGTAACAGATTCTGTTGTAGGGCTAAGGGAGGCGACTAGGCTTGTTGAGGAAACCGCTGTTGCGGGTGAGAAGATGGTTCTTCGAACTAATGTTTTCGGATATGACAAGAAGCGGCTCCAAGCATTGAAAGCGTTGGGCTACACCGTTGGCGCTTCTCTACCGGGAGTCGTCTCACTTGATGGGAGGAGATTTGACTATCACCTTCTCTACAAGGACCTAAGTTCGAGATACAAGTCTGGTGTCCGAAGAAGTTACGCCAAGCCCGGCATGTACAAGGCAGTGGAAGTTGAAAAGGCAAAGACGCCAAAACTGAAGATCAGAGGATACAGGTCTGATGATAGGCCGATCCTCGACAAGTTCGTAACTCACCAGAATGTGATTCGGGGAATCGGCTCTGGGGTATTTGAGGGCCTGTACCCGTGGCCACCGGGCGATTATCAACGGAGGGTTGAAGCAAAGCAGATTTTTCCGATCGTCTGTGAGGACGAGCTTATCAGGGAACCTGTGGGGGTCGTTGACCTCTTCGGATCTTCCGCACAAGTCATGCTGCATTCGATGGGTACGGGAATCCATGTTAGGGCTGACTACCAGGGGCTTGGTGTTGGGACGATGTTGATGGAGGCTGCGAAGACTCTTGCCATGAGGTTGCACTTAGGTAGGGTCTGGTTGAGCGTTTTCGAAGGAAACAGCCCAGCCTCGGCGCTGTATCGAAAAATCGGGTTTGAAGAATCTGGAAGGGTGCCCGGGTGGTTGCAAGAGGGATATGTCGATGAGATCTTCATGACCCTGAAGTTAGAATAGACATCCTGATAACCTCCCCCAAAGGGGCTCATCCGTTCTTGACCAACCATTCTTTTCGAGCAAGACCGCGTTCGGTTAGAGCGTATTGGAACCTGCCTGCTTGGCGGGTCCGACTCAAGAGTCCCTGTCTCCAGTAGCGCAGTAGCGCCATCTCGACAGCCTTGTCCGTCAACTTGAGCGTCCTATCCGTTGCCAAGAGCGAACGAATTCTGAAACTGTCGAGCTCCTGTGTTGGTTCGAAGAGGCCAAGTATGCGGATCTTGAGC
>VBBV01000178.1 GCA_005883695.1 Candidatus Bathyarchaeota archaeon
ACGACTTCAGAGGACACGGAGATCTCTTCGGCCTTCCTGGGAATCGGGGAACTAAATCCAGACGAAGTGGAAGAGAAACTGAAGTATGTTATTGAACAGCTGCAGAACTACTTGCAGTATCCCATAGTCGCAGCCGCGATTCTCGCTTCCATACCCGTGTTCGAGGCGCATGAGGTCCTCGACCTGATGGAGAAGGCAGTTACGCTGCTCAACGGCTATGGTACAGGCCTAGTACGGTCCGAGTTGGTAGCCCTAGCGGTAAGAATGATCCATGGAGTTCGAAACGAGATAGTAAAGGAGATTGACCCCACAGCCAAGATTACGGGAACCCCAGTGCAGTTCACGTATGGACCACATCCACTCTTTTTCTGGTACTACCCGGTAATCATAGCCCACGGATCCTATCATTCAACTTTCAGTGGGATGGGAGGATTCCATCCAGCTCATAGCCACGGCGTAGGAGGATTCGCAGGTTGAACCAGAAAGTCTTCGCCGTGGCTCTGTCAATATTGCTGATAGCACTTGCAGTTGCAGCGAATGCGAACTCGGTTTCCGCGTACGCACCGCAGAGCAGCGACTTCTTCAACTATTCTGAAACGACCACTGTGAACAACGGTCAGAACTCGTACTCCGGCTACACCGATCAAGCCCAGACAACGGGGATTGAGAAGATGACCACCATAAGCGGAAGCAATGTATCAGCCACCTATAGCTATTCAATTCAATACAGCAATAACCTGGGGTTCTCCAACTCTAGCTCGTCTTCTGGCAGTTATACGTGGTCAACGAGCAGTTTCACGTACGTAAAAGGAACCGATCATCAGGTGGGCTACACAAACCCCATTTACGTTTGGTTTGACATGAACCCCTCGCTTCCAGCCGGGGGCACCTTCTATGTTCTCAACACTCAATTCACAATATTGTCGAAGAATTATAGTCTGCAGTTACCCACGGAAGGTAACAAGTACGTTCAGAGCATCCAAACCAAAGGGACAGGTCAATACCAGCGGAACGACTCCTACGGCCTCTTCACAGCATCCTACACGTGGTACGAATACTTCGACCCATCAACCGGATACATCATAGGCTACAACTACGTCGAGCAGGATAACGGCTCGTACCAAGGGCAAGCCGGGAGCTTCACTTACACCGATAATCTCTACGTCACCTCAACTAGCTACAATCTGGCGCCGGCAAATCCTCCCCCTGTGAATCCCATTGACACTCTCTTCGCGTTAGCCCCGTACCTCATCTTGACGTTGATAGCTGTCCTATTCGCCGTGGTGATAGTAGTCTATGCTTCAAAACGAAGGAGACGCATGGACACTATCCCCGAGCACCCACTAGGTCCAGCCACCCTCCCCAGAGCACCGCCTTCAACGCCCCTGGAATCTGGAATAGACCTAGGCTCAAAGCCACCTCCTCAGGTCGTGATAAGGGACGTGGCCAAGGTAAACTGCAAGTACTGTGGAACTCTCATCCCAACCACAGCAGATACGTGCCCATACTGCGGAGGGCCCAGACGGTAGTATTCAAGCGCGGGAAAAAGCTCTGACATTAGCAATCACGAAGCCAGCGCCGATCACCCTTAGAGGGATGCCCATCAATCTCAGTCTGTACGACGGATCTACGACGATCACAAACAAGTACTTCAGACGTTTTCCGATGCCGGACTTCGAGAGGATATACCTCCCTGATAGTGTAAGGTCGTTCACTAACGCGGACCCGATAGGAACCAAAGAGCTCTTAATAGATGACAATAGGAGCGCTGTTAGTAAACAGCCTTACATGAGTATTGACGGCACCGATTTCTATTTCTTAGTGAAGGGAATAGGGTCGACGACGAGCCCGTTCAGCCATCAGCTTCTCAAGAAGGAGGAGATCTGCAGCCTCCTCAAGAGCGGTCCCACGAAGGAAAGGATCACGAATGCCACCGAGAAGGAGATGAAGTTTCCCAGGTATCTTACAGGGGAGTTATGGTCGAGGGGATGTCCCTATGGATCCCAAGGGCTTGAATTCGCGTCCATCGCCATGAAGGCAACAGAGATGTCAGATTCTAGTACCACGTCCATTCACGGGTTCAGGATTGCCCCATTGGTGAAGATTGTCAAGCTGCCAGAAGTCCTCCAAAAAGAAGTCACTCAGGTGTATGTTCAGGAGACAAGGCTAATCCCGTCCAACATCAGAATCTACTTCCAATCAGACTGGACCATCGGGAATAATACTGGGGAACTCTTTGACTTCTTCCGCATCGACGAAAACGACAAAGCGATGTACTTCCTGAAGAACTTCGTCAAGAGCGGAATTGCGATCCTCACCTTGTTCGTTAGGTCCATGAGCGACAATGGCAACGGAACATACAGCGGATTGGACTTTTACGATGTGTGGCTCGACAAGGATGCGGTACTGGCTCCAGACGGTACAATCTTCTGGGCGGACCTAGAAGGGCTACAGGCGATGACTATTGGGGGCAGGGACAGGGCTGACCTGGAATTCAACATCGAGGAGAAGATGGAACATCAGATATACAGGTCCCTGTACGAATTCATCTATGCGTATGAACAGATAGAAAGGGAGCGGGTCAGGAGGTTCGGCAACATTACTGAGCGAAAGACCCAGTTCGAGTACCTCCTGAAGGATGCTCTGAAAGATGATGAAGTTGTAGACCTCCACCGCAGCCGAGACAGCCTTGAACTGGTCATAGGTAACATCCTTGGAGAAGAGAAACTGACCAAGACATTCACGATCCTTGATTGGTAGACTCATGACGCATCTACGCAACACGAAGGTAGCAAATGAAAATTGCATGACGTTGGGAAGAGACTATTGAAGAACAGCCGCCCTCTGATGTCAGAGGTAAAATCCATAGCGCAATTAGGTGATCTACCGAAGGGCCTATCCTTCTTTGACCCAATCCTCCATCACGAGGCCAAAGAGGCTCTCGAAGCCGACGGGGAAGTCTACGTCTACGAGAGTCCCGAGGGAATCAAGAATGGCCTGTTCATATACGATGGCTATGAAGCATCGGGAACCATCTTTACAAAATCCAGGGAAGTATTCGACCACTTCTATCCGTTAAAGCCTTCCAGTTACATCTTCTCAGAGTATGAGGCAGCCGAGCATCCGAAGGAAATCTGGAACATCTGGCAGCTCGACGTAGACAAGGCTCCTCCGAATCACAGATTCAAACACGATGTCAGCATGAATCATAATGTCGAAGAAATAGAACGCTTCATGACCCTCACGCAGCCTGAGACAAATAGGAAATGGATCAGCGTTGCCCTAAGAAATGGGGAAAAATGCTTCGTTGTCAGAATAGCAAATAAGATCGTTGGGATGGCATGGATGACTATTGTAGACGGAATGGCAAGGTCCCACGGCCTCTACGTTGAACCACAGTTCAGGAGAATGGGCATAATGAGGGACAATCTGCAAGCTCGGCTCATCTATCTCAAATCAAGGCATGTCCACACCCTAATCAACGAGATATCGGAGTCCAACATAGCATCATCCAGCCACGCCTCAAAAGCAGGAGAGAAGATTGTAGGCAAGGTATTCCTCTATACCACCGGCCCTGATGCCCACCGAAATGACGAAGACAAAAAGCGGGTGGTAGGAGGCTCACGGGGACTTGAACCAGACGGGTTCACCTCTCAGGCCCATTGAATCCATCATCGGGTGCTAGGACATTATTTCTCGAATGAACATCCCCTTGCAGCGACCAGATCTATGGAAGCTCATGCGTTAGAGCTGAACTCCTCGCTTCGGCTTCGGGACAAAGGGTAGACTCCGACGGTTCGGTGAGCATCTTCCGCCTTGTTGACCATTCGGTATTGGGGTTGCAAGAAGAGGACGCACTGAAGAGGGAGAAGGAGTTGCGTCGCTTCCGGAGGCTGATTTTGTGGGGTTGGAGTATGTGGAACGGATAAAAAGTTCGAAACCCTAACAAAAACACCGAAAAAATACATCTTTTTATACCCGCCAAGCTGAATAGTCTATTAGACATGGGAGGAGTAAGCCGTTGTTCACAAAGCTCGTAGCAGAGAACGCC
>VBBV01000179.1 GCA_005883695.1 Candidatus Bathyarchaeota archaeon
CGACAACGGAGAATACTAGGATGATAGTTCCCCATGCGGAGTATTGATGGGACCGAAAACTCATCACGACTGCGCTGACCAAAACGAGGATTCCAGAGAGGATCAATACGACCGCGGAGACTCGTGCGCTCCATAGGGCGAAACCGAAATTGGTCGACCGAACGCTATTCCCGACGAAATTGTTGAAGGTGGCTCCCGAAGCAGTGTATTTGATAATCCCACTGGTGGACGCCTTGGCCAATCCACCGATGAAGGTCAATATTCCCGCGAGTAGCGAGATCGCGTACGCGGGAGCACGGTCCTGAGCGGACAACGGTTAATCCTCGAGAGACAGTCTTGAGTCGGCCAAGAAATAAGCGTTGCCTAGGACTTTTCTAGGGTTAGGCTGTGATCCTTGCTCTGATTCTCTTTGACGCGCTGCGTGCCTTTCGAGATCTCCCTGGAGATCCGCCGCGACCTGTGCTTCCATCCTTTCTCATCCAGTCTGGGACGATAACGGCTCTGATTAGTTCCTGCATGGTTATGCCTCTGTCCTTTGCGATCTTCCGGAGTTCCGCGTAGACTTGGGGATCCAAGGACTGCATGAACTTAGTTGGCATTTCTCTACCTTTCCCCTATACCTGACGCATCCGTAGGATATAATTGCACGCTTTTTGACGCAGATGAGATCCTCTTCCATCTTTCGATTCCATTTGGTCGTTGGCGGCTCACTGTTTTGCCACAGGCAACAGCTCGACCAGAGATCGTAAGGGAACTCCGTCGATACTCTCTTTTCCGCTCTTGTTCGCGAGCACGACTACTCCGACAGCCTTCGCCTTTACTCCTGTAAGTGTCTCGATAGCGGCCCTGATCGTCTCTCCCATCCGGAGTATTGTATCGACGATCAGAACCTTCTTGCCTTCAACTCTTGCAAAGCTCGGGTTTACTGCGCCAGCGACTTTCTTCTCGCCTAGTCTCTGGGGTCGCACGGAGGCGATGGGCTTGTTCAACGATCTTGCGACGATGAGTCCCAGGGCCATGCCACCGCTCTCAATTCCGGCAACAACCTCCGGCTCTTCCATTAGCCCTGCTTCGGTCGCTTCGCGTACCATGTCTGCCATTGCTCGGCCGACAAGGGTTAGCCGTCGAACACTGGATCCTATCGGGTTCCAGTTAACATAGACATCGTAGGCTTCCTTTGTCTTGACTCCGTCTTTGCCATGGAGGAGGAGCCAGACAACAGTGTCCGCCTGAACCTTCAACTCATCAGCTATCTCGTACGTGGACATGCCGCGTTCTTTCAGTTCGCGAGCACTCTTGGCGAGTTCTTCCAGTGATCTCACGTCTGACCAACCTGTACTATCGAGGGTCGTTGAACCTAGTTATAACTTGTCAGATGTTTTATCGGGAAATAGCGTGAATGGCTTGTTACCCTAAGATTATAATTCGATCAAAGGGGACCGCGACACGGGCTTGACTTGAGAAGGTTCCAAGTAGCAAGTGACGACGAGATCAAGAACGCGGAAACAACGGACGTCTACTTCACACGGACAAAAGAGATACTGGAGAATGAAGGGCTCTCTGATCTTAGAGTAACTGCGGAGGTAACGACAGGCTCTCTTCCAAGGAACTGGGAGTGGGGCATTCTTGCCGGAGTCGAGGAAGCTGCTCATCTCCTAGAAGGGATACCGATCGATGTTCACTCTTTTCCAGAGGGAACTCTGTTCCATCCAAGTGATCTGGAAGGTGTTAGAGAGCCTGTTATGGTTCTAGAGGGCCGGTACTTGGATTTCTGTCTCTACGAGACGCCACTGCTCGGATTTCTCTGCCAGGCATCCGGGATAACAACTATGGCGGCACGGGTGAGACGAGCGGCCGGCAAGAAAACTCTCCTCTCTTTCGGGGTTCGCAGAGCCCATCCGGCTCTTGCACCGATGATCGATCGCTCTTGCTATATTGGCGGCTTCGACGAGGTCTCCAGCATCGTTGGTGCGAAGCTTCTCGGAAAGGATCCGGCGGGGACGATGCCTCACTCGCTGATAATCGCGATGGGAGACCAGGTTAGGGCGTGGAAGAGCTTCAACAAGCACATGCCGAAGAAGGTGCCGAGAATCGCTCTTGTCGATACGTACTATGATGAGAAGACGGAATCTATCTTGGCCGCTGAAGCGCTTGGTAAAGATCTCTACGGGGTCCGACTGGAT
The DNA here is from genome assembly GCA_005883695.1 of Candidatus Bathyarchaeota archaeon. Next base: position 2,184 of record VBBV01000179.1, read on the forward strand.
ACGCCTAGCTCCAGACGGGGGAATTTTGCCGAGATTGTTCGCGAGGTGAGATGGGAGCTGGACTCGAGAGGATACAACCAGGTAAAGATTTTCGTCTCCGGTGGACTGAACGATGAATCTGTCGCTGACCTATCTCTCGCCGGAGCGGACGGGTTCGGG
>VBBV01000096.1 GCA_005883695.1 Candidatus Bathyarchaeota archaeon
CTCATAACCCAGATCCAAGAAAAGCTTCCTGATTTCCCGACCTTGTTTTCCTCTTCCAAAGAAATCTAGGTCAGGGTAAGATCTTTGGAGGGACCTATGAGTGGCACTCGGACAATGATACTTGACGGCTACGCCACCGAAAAGCCTCAGCACGATTCCTCTTTCCTTTGCCTCATCTAGTATCCGTTTCGCCTCGTCAGATATTGCTGATTGCATGATTGAGCGGATTTTCCCATGCTATTGGACAATGAGGGTTTCAGTTCGTACTTAAGTCTCATCTAACTCAGACGGTTTGTCCAACTGTCGCCGCAGACAATTTAAGTCCAGAAGATATCTCCTATTCCGAATTTGCCCAAAACTCGAATCATTTTCTCTTCAGACTTCCACGGAAGCGACATAGTTTGGAGAAAGTTCCTAAACTCCGCCTTCATGTTCAAGGCAAATGTCTTGTTGATGGGGGGAGATATGACAAGCAAAGTGATGGTTCCCATTGTACGTGAGCCTGAAATCGGTTACACAGCCACCTTTCTAGGCAAACAGGTAAAAATCTCAGAAGAAGGTCTTCCCGATCTCAGAAAGCAAATTCGTCAGCATTGCTACCTCCCCTACGTCTGCTCCAAGGCTGAGGTCGAAAAGCTGAGCAGGGATCAGGAATATGTAGAGAAAGTCTTCGAGGACCTAGAGGTGGAGATGGTGAAAGACTGGCTGTCTCTAATCCCCAAGAAAGCCCCCGGTGTAAAAGTGATCATACATCCGGGAAACGACGATAAGTTTGTTCTTGACGACGTTCTGAAGAATTCCCCGGACATAGTTTTTGCAGAAGAGTCAGTAGTCCATTTCGACGATCTTCATGAGGCAGCATGCGTTGGTTGGTCAAACCCCACCCCTTGGAACAGCCCACGAGAGTGCACCGAGGAACAACTTTTGGAGAAGTTAGAGAAGACGGTGTCACAACTGAAATCCGTCGAGACATCGTGCTTCTGCTTCCACGTGCCTCCATACAATTCCACCATCGACATGGCACCGAAACTTGATGCGACTCTCCGGCCAGTCTATGAGGGTGGAAGACCCGCGTTCATACCTGTCGGATCAAAGTCTGTAAGAAAGGTCATCGAAAAATACCAACCTCTACTGGGATTACATGGTCATATTCACGAGAGCCCAGGCCTCGTAAAGATAGGGAAGACCCAATGCATCAACCCCGGAAGTGAATATTCGGAGGGAATCCTACGGGCGTACATCATTGAGCTGGAAGATGGAAAGGCTAAGCGGCTTCAACGACTTGAGGGGTAGCCTTCTTAATTCGTACTCCCGAGACAAGAGACTGGACGTGGTCTCTAAACCTCTGAGGATCAGCATTAGTTTTGGAGATGGGAAGATCTATGTATTCACCTTCCATTGCCCTGTAGAGTCTCAGGTTAGGCTTACCGAACTGGTCCAACACCAGCGACACTAAACGAAAGCTCCTCCAAGATCCGGTTTCTGTCTCCCTCGACCCCTTGATTACGCTAAATGAAATATCGTCAAAGAGGATCTCGACATGAGACCGCCTAACGTAGATGAGTCGACCTGCCAAGAACCCGAGAGGAAAGGCCCCCCCGAGAAATAGGATTTTCAAGGATCCGCCAGTGATATGGTAGTTCACGAGAAGTGCGTTGATCAAGAGGGCCGAGAGCAAAACGAACGGCATGCTGTAGGACGCCAGTACGGTTAGCTGAATCTTAGTTAGTTTCTCCAATGCTTGTTAGGCTCCAGAGCTTTCCTCAACTTCAATTGTTTTCCAATGCTTCGTCCTACCTGGTTGTTACTCAGAATGATTTGCTTTGACGAGGTGCTGGCAATCGCGAGGCCGAGTTCCTTCCTATCATACCGAGAGACGAAGGAAACGATTTGCGGGGATAAGGCCCTGTCTGAAAGAACAACTAACCATGCCCACTGTAACTCGTCCTCATTGGTAACCCTGGTTACCGTCTCGATCCTCTTGCGAAGACTTTCGGTTGAGAGGAGAGTTTTTCCTTCATCGACACAGAAGAGTGAGACAGGGTAATTGGGAAGCACGGTCCAGGCGAAAAATCGAGAGAGGAACAGGCCTTTGTTTCTTGTATTTCCCTTCGCGTAGATCGCGAAAGTCGTGCCATAAACCTTGTAATCTCTAAAGAACTCTGTCAAATCGGCTATTAGACGCGATCCTCCACGCAAGAGGTTTAGCTCAAAGGCGTCTACCGGTGACATCTGTTCAGACAATGAACGGCTCCGCCAACTCGAAAGGACGCGAGAGAATTAAGACAATCGCTTTGTCGACTGAGGCAATCTCAGAGGCACATTGAGCAGGCAAAGCGGAGATGCGAGGACCCGGAAGGCCAAGGCCCCCGGGCCAATCTTACTATTCAGGAGGTATTTGGGCGAAGATGGTTGAGTAGTTTATGCCCCGCCTCATTCGGTGGATGTAGTATACAACTACGCCGAGTATTGCGACCACAATCGTAAAGATGACTGCCGATATGTCGCTGAGTAGCGTTGATGACGCCCAGTTTATCTGTGACAGCCCAAAGTCCGAGCCCTGAGGCCAAACAAACTCATAGTCAACGAAGAGGTTTGCCCCGAATCCCGCAAGTCCTAGAGCGAGCATACCCCACTTTCCACCTGGCTTGTAAGGTGCAGTGTCAAAAATTTGCCGTCTACTAGCTCGTAGAGGGAGTATTATAAGCGAAAGGGTGAACAATGTAAAGAAGAATGAGTCATAGAAATCTGTTATTTGTACTCCACCACCACTGCCGAGTATAGCGGCAATAGCAGCATTTTTCCCAGGGTTCAAAGTGCCACCTGGGTCAAGTATGGTTGACTCCGAGAAGCAACCTAGAATGGCCACAATCCCGACGATAATCACGGCGTTAATAGGAGAGTGGAAACGGTCATTGACATTCGCCAACGGAGCAGGCAGAACCCGGTCGAAGGACATGGCAAACAAAATTCTCGAGGCCGTGAGAATGAATGGAGGAATGTCATTTGCAACCCAAAACACACCGAATATTACCAAGATTACGTTGGCAGATCCGAGATTGATTCCACTACCAGCGAGCCCGGCTACGGTGGTGGTCCATAGCTTCACAGTAGGAAGACCGACGCTGGCAAGACTCACTTTCCCTCCATAAGACAAGTAGCTCCAGGCTGTCAGCAGAGAGTAAGTGTTGCCACCGACAGAAACCTCGCCGATTCCCTTGAGGGCATACGCCCCAACGAGAGATATGCTCACATAGAGCGCGATGATTAGAACTGATGCAATGGCAAGCGTCTTGGGGAGCGCTTTATTGGCTTCCTTTATCTCCCCAGCAACGAACGTCGAGGCAGCATACCCAATATACGCAAAATATGCCCCAATCAGGCATGTGGTGAAGGCACCGGCGTAACCTCCGATACCCGCAACCTGGCTTTGAAGGTTGTTTGTCAAAGTCGCGTTCGTTGCAGCGGCTACGTATTTGCCAGGCGTAACTCCGAGTACGTTCTGCATTCCTGAAAGGATCGTTGCGTTGTTAGCCTGACTGAGAAGTCCGAAGACATAGAACGTGAGAACGGCTGGAACCCAAAACATCGCCTGGAGTAGAAGGCCTGTTAGTTTTACTCCGAAGACTCCTATCACGGTGAAAATAACGACGAGCAAGAGCCCAACGAGGAAGAGGAACTCATCAGTTGGAATACCTGCGGGTGGTCCGAAGTTGAGACCAAATGCCACTGGACCCATTATGAAATAGAGGCCCTCGAACACGGCAACCGCGATTATCCCGAAAGACCAGGCGATGCTTAGGAACTCAAGCCAAGCGGCCAGAAACCCCCAAACCGGCCCAATGATTCTCGAAATTACGACGTATCCTCCCCTGAACGAGGCATTGCAGCCGCGAGAACGGAAACAGCGAGCACAGAAAGCAGAACTGCGATTCCGCCAACGATGAAGGCCATGGTCATCGGAGGAATCCCGGCCCAATACTGGTTCTCTGGAAGCGGCGCCAACCCTGTGTACTGGAAAACTCGTTTTTGCCAACCTAATCCGATTGTGTTAGCCATCACAATGATGATCGCGGTGATAGCTCCGATTTCCCTAACGAGGCCAGTTGCTTTTCGGACGAATAATTTCTCTTCTGCCAAGATGTCTCGTTAGAAGGGCTAATTCGCGCCCCGTTGTTAATTTAAGGCTTTTCAATAGCTTCAAAAATGGCTTCCGGGGAAGAATATGACAAAATCATGTTATGATCTAACCACACCTTTGGGACTCTCCTAGATTCACCCCCGAGCTCTCTCCGCTGGCTTTATCGATTTTGCGAGAAAAGAAACGGATGTGATTCGCCTTGGACTCGGTAGCGACTTATCTCCCGCAGTGAATACCAATCGATTTGTACCGCGGATATCCCCTTAGCTTTCAATAGAAAAGCCCGGGGTCCCCTTGAGCGATAAGGTCGACGAAAATGTTCGACGTAGAGAAGTCCGGTACGATAGAGAGCGTAGAGTGAGGATAAAGTGGAGCGAGGATACGGAATCGCTCGAGGAGGTCTTCGACCGACGAACAATAATGACAGTTCTCAAGATGTTGAACACGGGTATATTGAAAGAACTCCACGGCGCAATGAAATCGGGAAAGGAGAGCAAGATCTACCATGGGATAGACCCCAAGGGCAAGGAGGTAGCCGTAAAGATTTTCCTAACCACATCCAACATATTTCGGCACGGCCGGTTGAAGTATATACGAGGGGATCCTCGGTTCAAAGATATTCCACATGACACGGTATCTCTTGTGGATCAATGGGCATCGAAAGAGTACAAGAACCTAGAACTTGCAGACCGTGCAGGAATATCAGTTCCGAAACCAATCCATGTGGAGAAGAATGTTCTGATTCTCGGATTTATCGGAAAGGATGGAATCCCTGCTCCAGTCCTTAGGGAGGTGCGACTTCAAGCGGCAGCAGATTGGTACAAGAAAATCATCGACTTGATCAAGCAACTGTACGATAAAGCGAAGCTCGTGCACGGCGACCTCAGCGAGTACAACATCATGATCCCAGACGGGTACCCGGTCATCATCGACTTCGGGCAGGCAGTAACTACGGAGCACCCGGAGGCGCGAGCCTTCCTCCAAAGGGATATCGAGAACATCAACCATTATTTTGAGGGCCTAAACGTCAAGACTCAATCACCAACAAGGGTCATAGGAGCTCGATAGAAATTGGCAGAGACAAGGATGACCGCCGTAATACCAAAAGACAGAGTAGGCGTCCTTGTTGGCCCAGGCGGATCCGTAAAATCAACAATCGAAGAGAAACTGTTCGTGGATCTCAAGATAGACAGCCCATCTGGCGCTGTCGAGATTGGAGTGAAGCCGCATGCGCCCGATCCGTCGGGAGCTCTTCAAGCTAAGGATATAGTTGTTGCAATTGGGAGAGGGTTTTCCCCTGAGCGAGCCTTCAGGCTTTTCACCGAGGACAATACGCTGGACATCATCGATCTTCACGACTTTTTCGGCAAGAACGAGGCTGAGATTCGAAGGGTTGATGGCAGAATTATCGGCAGAGAAGGTAAGACCAGAAGGATTCTCGAAGAACTGACTGGAACCGCCATCTCCGTTAGCGGGCATACTGTGTCGATAATTGGCGGCTACGAAGCAGTCACAATGGCGAAAGATGCGCTGGAGAAGCTGATCAAGGGACGACAGCACGGGACAGTCTACAAGTTCCTAAGAAGAAGACGACAGGAAATCAAGAAGGAGAAAGCTTTAGGACTGTGGGAAGGCCAAGTGCCTACAGCAAAGAAACCATGATCAAGACGGACCTCGCGGAATGGGCCACATGACAGTGGCCGAGGTCTTCCAAGAAATAAGCGCCGCCGACTTCTTCTATCGCAACCGAGACATCGCAGGGTTCACAAGCCCGTCAAGATCAATATACTCGACGATTCGCGAACTTGTAGAAAACTCTCTGGACGCCTGCGAGACAGGTGGGATTCCCCCTGACATCTACGTACGATTGTCCCATGAATCCGGTCCGCTTGACGGTCCCGGTACTTACATAGTGAGGGTCGAAGACAACGGGATAGGGATACCATCAAACGTAATCCCATCCGCTTTCGGTCAAGTTCTCTACGGGTCGAAATACAAACTCCGACAAACAAGAGGCACCTTTGGCCTTGGTGGGAAAATGGCCCTGCTCTATGGACAGATCACCACCCATTCTGAGGCTGCCATAACCTCTAGCACAGGATCGAAATCTCGCATAGCTGAAGTAGTTCTTCAGATCGATATCCAACAGAATAAGCCCGTCATTATCAAGAACAAGATTCGGACCAACAAGTCTCATTGGCAGGGCACAATCATAGAGTTCAAGACCGAAGCCGACTATTCGCGGGCAATGCCCAGGATTCTCGAGTACTTCAAGCAGACAGCGATCATAGTTCCATATGCGAATATCACATTCGTAGACCCCAGAGGGAGGCTCTACAAGTTCCTGCGCGGCACCACAAAGGTACCACCTGCACCCACCGAAACCTCTCCTCATCCTCATGGAGTCGATGTCGAAACCGTACAACGAATGCTGAAGCTGACCAACGCTAGGAGCGTGCAGGAGTTCATGCGAAAGAACTTCCAGAGAATAGGAGAGACCACAGCACGCAAATTCCTGCAGTTTGCGAGTCTCGGACAAAAGAAGAATCCTAGAAACCTGTCCGCGCAGGACATGGTCAAATTAGTCAATGCGATGAAAAACTACGATGGCTTTCTATCCCCAGATCCCACATGCCTCTCACCCCTCGGCGAAGACCTGATGGAAACAGGGATAAAGAAGGAACTTGGAATAACGGATCAGGAAATTGAGACCGGCTCAGCCTTTGTCACCACGCTTCAAAGACGCCCTGCAACGTACGCAGGCTTTCCGTTCATCATCGAAGTCGGGCTTGCAAGCTCCAAGCAGATCGAAACGCAAGGCAAGATTCTCCTCTTCAGATTCGCAAACAAGATCCCATTACTTTTCGACGAGGCAAGCGATGTATCATGGAAGGTCGTCGATACTGAGATTGATTGGCGAAACTACAAGGTCATCCCGGGTGAAACCCCTCTCGCCGTTTTCATTCACGTCTGTAGCACAAAGATTCCCTACAAGACGGTCGGAAAAGAATTCATCGCTGACCGACCTGAGGTAGAGCACGAAATTCTCAACGCTATCCGAGAAGTTGGCCGGAACCTCAGGCAATACCTCTCAAAACGCGAACACCTTACCCAAGAGAAAAGACGTCTGGATGTGTTCGAAAAATATCTGCCGAAGGTGGCCCAATTCTCGACAAAACTCGCAAAGGAGAAGAAAGAGCCAGACATCAAACCGCTGCTCAAAGGAGTGATCAAGTATGGTGCAGAAGAGGAAGAAGAGCAAGAATAAAGGCGTAATTAAAGAACGGAAAGAAAAGGTCCTCTCCGCTATGCGGGACCTCGGCGGACAAGTCTACGGCCAACTCAACAAGAAGGAATTTCCAACCTTTCGCATGCCAAGCCGATCCATAGCCAACATACTCTACGACTCCAAGACAAGACAGTATATTCTGGGAAAAAGAACTGTAAAGAGAAGTGCACGAAACGTAAGACATCTCCGCCCCTTCACCCAACTCCTTTGGACCGCTATGTTCGCTGACGAACTGACTGAGCAGAACAAGACCAGCACGCTGAGGGACGTGTTCTACTCGGCCCAAGCCTACGAGATGGACTTTCAGGACCAACAGGAAAGCGACAACCTCATCACCGATCTGGAAACTGTAACCGGATACTCGAGAGAAGACTTCAACGTCTACCCTGAAGAAAGAAGCGCAATATTCGGCGACCTTACAATAGAGTACACTGTCCCTGGATACGAAGGACGACGGCTAAACCTAGCGTCTCACCCTGACGGCGTGATGATCGGACCCGCCCTCACAACCTCAGAGTTCATCCAACCCGACAGCCGTAAAGTCGACAAAGTAATCGCGATCGAGAAAGGCGGATTGTTCACGAGGTTCATAGAAGAACGCGTACACCAGCGCTTCAAAGCGGTCCTCATCCACACCGCAGGACAAGCGCCCAGAGCAACAAGGTTTCTCCTTCGCAGGCTCAACCAGGAATTGGACATTCCGGTATACATATTCACGGACGGCGATCCTTGGGGAATGCACATCGCCATGGTAATAATTTCCGGATCCGCCAATGCAGCTCACCTTCGTGAGCTCAACACTCCAGACGCAATCTGGGGCGGGGTCTGGGCCACAGACATTGTGGACTACAAACTCCCGAGCGATCCCTTGACGGACTTGGATGTCAAGAGATTGAACGAGTTGGAGAAAGACCCTCGCTATGCTGGAGGACTCTGGCAGAGAGAGATAGATACCTTCCGAAAAGTCAAGAAGAAATCGGAACAAGAAGCATTCAGCAGATACGGGCTCACTTACATTGTTGATGAGTATCTACCGAAGAAACTAAAGATCAAGTCCAACTAGACAAACTGTTCAAGCCCTGAAGCGACGGACTTCATTGGAGGAGGCTTGTTGAGATCAAGTTTTCCATAGACGCCGTCGTATCCTGGTTCGACAAAGACGTCGTCATTGCGCACACGAAGAATTGCACTAGAGATCTCTGGTCCCGCCGCGGCTAGCAGCTGGGTCTCAGGCACGTCTAGCATCACGGAATATTCCGACCCGAACTTTCCAACAAGCATGTTGTACTTGTCCCAGACTTTCGTTGAAGCGGGATTGACCTCACCGATCACGAGTGCAATAATCTCGGAGAGCGGGAGCAAATGGCGATACCCGATTGCATTCTTCGGGACGTAGCCCTCAGGCCGATCCGCGAGTTCTTCTACCCGTTCTTCAACGCCCCGAGTCATCGTCTTTCCGCACTTGGGACACTTGTCGTCTAGGGTGCGGGCGTCCCTAGCGGACATTGAAACTTGACATTCACGATGTC
>VBBV01000077.1:0-5909 GCA_005883695.1 Candidatus Bathyarchaeota archaeon
CGTAACAACATTTCCCGAGGGAAGAGAAAGAAACCGCGCTCTAGGCATTTTCGTCGCAGTACTATCAGCGGGCTTCGCTGCAGGATCCATCTCCGGAGGAGTCCTCACAGCTGCATTCGGCTGGAGGTCCGTCCTCTTTGTCAACGTCCCGATCGGCATTGTTGCCGCTGTTCTCTCCCAGAAGTTTCTAGTAAACCACCCCGGGCGAGCACTGGACAAGCACCTGGATCTACCGGGAGCCCTGGCTGTAACGAGTGGACTTGTACTGTTTGTGTACGCGTTGACAAATGCTGCAACCGACGGCTTCCTATCAGTTCAGACGATTCTGCCCCTTGGACTTTCTGTCGTCGTCCTGGCTGGATTTGTGGCAATAGAGTATCGTTCCCAGTCGCCGCTTATGCCGCTGGCTTTCCTGCGACGTGGCACGGTCTTTACCGCGAACGTCCTGGCCTTGTTACTAACCGCATCAGCTGGAGGAGTAGTCTTCATACTGACCACCTTCCTTCAACAAGTATCCGGCTACTCTGCCTTGGCCGCGGGCCTCGAATTTGTCCCGGCTGCAATGATCTTCTTCTTTGTGGGAGGCTTTGGCTCATCACGCCTCGTAAACCGTTTCGGGTTGAAACTCGTCCTGGTAACCTCAATGACTCTCATCACTCTGGGTTCTGCTCTGCTTACTCAGATCACCGTCAATAGTGGCTATGTCGGTGTACTGCCTGGCATGCTTATCTGGTCGCTTGGAGCAAGCATCGGGTTTCCCGCGCTGAATATCGCCGCACTGGCAGGAACAAGGCCGGGAGAAGAAGGCCTCGCTTCAGGAATAATTGGTACTTCTCAGCGAGTCGGCTTCCCACTGGGACTCGCTATACTGCTGACCATTGCAACTGTTACGGATCCGCCGCCGGTTGGAGCTACAAGCCAGTTAGGATCTTTGACAGGCGTCGTCACTGGATTCCAGTACGCATTCCTAGCGAAGAAGTTGATCACGATCCTAGTCTCAGCTCTTGGTGTTCAGAATGTTGGAAACATAGTCCATGAATGGCTTGTCGTACATTCCTTCCCCGTTCGATGAATCTCTCTGAACATTGGATGTTTCGCCACTGCTTTTAGGAAAGCAGACCACTGACTCCAGGTTTCTTTGTCAATCCACTTCTTTCTGTAGAGGAGATGTGTTCTCTCGAAAAAGTCCGTACAGCAACATGACATAGTTTCGAATCGTCATGTCTTCGACTGAGCGAGGCCTCGCGTCGGAACCTGGCACGGAGGCCCTTGCCCTCTCGTTTTGAAACTTTGCTCAGTTCGAGCTTGTCTACGATCATTCTGATCGCGTCTGTATGATCATCTAGGACCCTCTGATACGCGGCTTCTTTGTTGGTATTGTTTTTGGGTTCGAAACGACATTATGAAGATAACAAGAGTAAGGGTCAAAACGGCCGTTTGCGCGATAGTGCTCAGCACTACCGGGTCAGTTATGTCTACGGTCAACGCTCCCAGCCACTACCTAACGCCTCCATCTCGATGAAGTCTGACCTTTATTGTATTCATCGTGCTATTTTTGAACCGGGAGTGAATTTTGCGCGCTAAGAAATAATGACGGGACGCTGGGGTCAATCAGGATGTACCTTGGTACACCGGGGTACGGGTGCAAGTTGCTGAAATCGAGCAAAGCTCCTCTCTAGGGCTCTATGCAGTTCCCGAGCTATTCCAAATCTCGAGGCTTGAAGGCAGGGGCGATAGGCGGCATTATAGGCGCCCTGGTTCTGGGCATTCTGGCAGGCCTCAGCGCGTTCGTTCTTGACCAAGAAGTGTTCTACGTGACTATTGCCGGGAAACTAGGCTTGCCTTCTCCCTTTCTGTCCGGATGGGCACTACACTTTGTTGTTGGCATAGTCGCCGGGGGAATATTCATCGCAACGACTGCTCTGTTCAAACGGTTCGCTCTTGATACAACCCGGAAGAGCTTCTGGGTAGGCCTACTTGGAGGAATAGCCGTCTGGATACTGGTCTACGTACCGATCACGGATCTTCTCGCTCCAGCTGACCTGTCGAACCTGATGTTTGACGGAGGAAGCTTTGTCTTCCATCTAGTCTACGGGGTTGTGACAGCTCTCGTTTCCCTCTCTCTGATACGCAGGAGCGTCAGGACGAGAACGCCGGCTCTCACTCGCTAGGCATGGGCTACGTCGCTTTGAGAGTGACTACTTGGAGCGAGTCCACTTTGTTTCCTTCAGTATCGATAAGCGTGGCGGTGTCCCCTTCGTTGTTCCAGACGAAAGCATGCCTTCCCCAGTGTAGGATCCACTTTGAGGGTTTACCTTCTTCGAACGAGTCTTCTCCTGGCCCTGTGTAAATGTAGGCTTTCTCACGTGAGGAAAGGGAGACTGCTTGCGGAAACTTGTAGACGTGGCGTCTCGCTCCAGTAGCGGTCTCGTCGATCAGGGTCCAGCCCGCTAGCGAGATTTTTTGGGTTCCCTCGTTTTCGAGAACAACAAATTCTTCGTTTAGTTTGTCAGAAATATCTCTTCCATGCGGATTGTGGTTGATGTGTTCGATGATAATTCGGTTAGAGGGCTTCACATACTGAATATTGGAGAAATCCGATATAAGCGTTGAACGGGCGGGCGCTTGGCTCAATAGAGTATTATGACCGGACTATGTCTTAGGTCCCTTGATCCACGCTGATATTCCGAGCCCAGTCTTCTTCCGGGCCTTATTGCTCACAGACGGGATCACTTCCTGCTTTCCAAGAAAGTTCCTGACCTCGGAGACAAAGTTGTGCCAGGCGGGATCGTTTTCCAGCAGCAAGTGGTTCCTACTTTCAAGCGTCACAAGGCGGGAGTTTGGAACGCTGGAGGCGATCAGTCGGCCCTCCTCAAACGGGACAGATAAGTCTCCTCGACAATGGATTACCAGGGTCGGGGCTTTTACTCTGGGAAGATTCATTGACACATCTACCTTGCCAAACTCTTCCTGAAATCTAACCGCGTTTTCAGGGGAGCAGGAAACTCGCTGGAGATCGTTGAACCATCGCATCTGTTCCATCGTGCCATCGGGAATGAATATTGAAGTGAAGTATTGACGGACAGCTGGGTCATCGCGGCCCCAGCCATGCTTTATCAGGGTCATCATCGCCTGTCGCTCTTCGATTGTCTTCGTAGATCCCCGCTTACCCCATCCTCTAGCATAACCTCCGTACACGATGAGCTGAGTCACTCTCTCTGGATGCCGCGCCGCGTATTCGATCGCGACCGCTCCGCCTTGAGAGATTCCCAGTAACGGGAATTGTTCCAGGCCGGCCGCGTTCACGACTGATTCTAGGTCTCGGACCCATGCGTCAAAAGAGAAGTCGGAAACTGTCCAGTCGGATAATCCACATCCTCTCTCATCATATCTGATCAGTTTGCTGTCTGCTGAGAATGTTTCGAGCCAGTGACGCCATACAGGACTTTGCCAGTCGAATTCCAAGTGGCTGAGATAGTTCGCAGCCTTGACCAGCGGGGGTCCTTTGCCGATAGCCGCATAAGCGATGCGTACATTGTCAGGCGTTGTACAGAATCGAGTCTCCTGTCGCATACTATGTCAGAACTTGTCTCATCCTTATTGATCCAGACTCAATCATACCGAATTGGATCGACTACTCCAGTTACATCCGCATGAGTCTTGGATATATGTTGGTGGCTAAGACAGGCGGAGTTGAGCCTGCTATTTCAGAGTCCTGGTTCTGCGTTGCTTAAGTAGCGCACCCAGAAAACGAAAGGGTTCACACTCGACTCGGGATTTAGTGGCGTTTTGTCCAAGGGCTTAAGCAAATGGGTCTACAGGCTAACACTGGCCAGATGGTACTACAACTACGCGTGGGGCTGGGTCATAGGCTACTTCCTACACAGCTGGAAGTAGGAACTATCGCTGGCGCTGAGCTGACTGGCTGAAATGGTCCTTCTCCTAAACCCTATTATCGCAAACTAGTTCTCGCGGACTCTAGTAATGCTGCGAAGGCTTCGCATAGGCACGTTCCGTCCGGCCCTGTCCTTCATCGGTCTACTGTCATTCATTACCAGCTTCTTCGGGTCACGGCTTTTTGCGACACTCAATCCGACGATCGTGATCCAACAACAAGGGATCCACTTCCACCATTTCTGGTATGGGATAGCTTTGATGGGGATTGCAGGGTGGCTTGCGATTACTTGGAAGAGTGAGCGGCTCGACCGGGCCTACGCGGTGATGTATGGTCTCGGAGCCGGATTCATCGGCGACGAGGTCGGACTCCTGCTTACCCTCAACAACTACCAGTCTGAGCTAACATATGATTTCTTCATCGGAGCAATCTCGGCTGCTACACTGCTTCTGTTGGTCATCAGGTACCGTGTCGCCCTGAAGAGAGAGGTGTCGTATCTGATGACCCGCGAAGGCCTGGCGCTTCTAGGCGTGTTCGTTACAGGATTCTCCTTCATTCTCTTCGCCTTCGGGTCTTTGAGTTTCGGAACGCCTCTCGCTCTCGTTGGAATCATCGTCATTCTGAGGGAAGTGTTCGTGAAGCACGACGTGGTTCTTGAAGGAAGGATGCCTAGAGGCGTCACGGTCATCGCGGCCTTGTCCATTCTCGGTGGAGCAAACCTCATACTCGGTGGGATTGGGAATGTTCTCTCTCCGCCAGTTGTCAGTGCGTCTGACCTTGCGGGGATAGTTCTTCCAGCGGGAACTCTTACACTGATCTCAACAATTTTCTTGTTTCTAGCATTCGTCGCGCTGGGACTTGGTTCTCTCAAGATCTTGACGGGGTTGGTGCTTCGGACGGGCAAGAGTTGGGCGTGGGGCCTTGGAATAGCAACAAGTATAGCTTCAATTTTCCTGGACGCATCCTCACTAGGGATCAATTCCGGGCTCACGGCGAATGCTATCGAGTTTCCGACGTCTGTTGTCGCGATTGTCTATCTTACGAGACCGTATGTGAAAGCCTTCTACAGAAATGTCTCGGACCCAGGTCTCCAAACGAAAAGCGGGACAGGAATACTCCCGGTCAACCGTTGAAGAGTGGGATCAGCGGCGTTGCCAGCATGCTGAAGAGGAGTATCGCTAGAACAGCTGCTGTCAAGTAGACATAGATCCTGTCCTTCTCGGCGGCGAAAAGGAGCAGGGAGAGTGCGACTCTCGCGACGGGAGTGGCTAGAAGTACTAGGAAGCCTAGCTCTATCACTGAAAAAGGGTCGAGAGATCCAAGTCCTGTGGCTATTGCAGTGAGGCTGACCGGGAAGTCGCCATGGGGAATCAAGCCAGGATTGTACGCTAGATATGCGGACGCATCGTCGAGGGAATGGTTCGCGATGAACAGTATTGTTCCGGTGGCGATTATGAGGCCGGAGAGAACGACGCCGGACCTGAGTACTATTCCGAGGATCTTGTTCATCGAGTTAGGGTCTTTCAGATTCACCATCTTACTCTCCGCCTCACCGGTTCCCTCATCTGAGTCAGAGTCCTAGTGCTCTGACGATCATTTCTATGGCTGTGATTGCTAGGACGAGTGCGAAGATCTTTCGGACAGCAGTGTTCTTGGCCTTTACTAGGAGGCGTGTTCCGACGGATGCTCCGATAAGAATGCCTAGGGCAACTGGTGCGGTTATCAGCGGGTTGACGTCTCCTCGTGCGAAGTAGATTCCCGCGCTCGCGGCTGCCGTGACTCCGATCATGAAGTTGGAGGTTGTCGTGGAGACCTTCATCGGAAGTTTCATCGCGAGGTCCATCGAGAGAACCTTGAATGTTCCGCTTCCTATTCCGAGAAGTCCGGATATGAGCCCGGCTACGAGCATGCCTGCCAGACCTTTTCCGGGGTTGGTGGCATCATACTCGACCTTTCTGCCATCCCGCTCGACGTAGTCGCCTCGCAGGTTCAGTTTCTTTGCGAGTCCTTTGAG
>VBBV01000077.1:5985-15169 GCA_005883695.1 Candidatus Bathyarchaeota archaeon
GTGGCTGTTTCGAGGAACATGCCGATTCTCAGGTTTGTGATCCGGTCCTTGACGTAGGTGGCTGCGGCGCCGCTGGAAGTTGCTATTATCGAGACGATGCTTGCTCCGATAGCGTAGTGGATATCTACGCCGAGGAAGAGTGTGAGGATTGGGATCACGATCAGGCCTCCGCCTATCCCAACGATGGAACCGAGAGCGCCCGCCGCTACCGAGGCGACGAACAGTGTCAGAAAGAACTCGATTACAATCATTAGGTAAGGGTCCGGCGTATGGTTTCTTAATTAAGCCACGGCACGGCTGAGACAAGTGATTTCACGAAGGGCGGGGCGCGGGAAATTCGACCACCCCTGGGGGTCGAGAAAAGCATGCTTATTTTCGAAAGGGGTAGCTCCCACAAAGGGACAACATAGCCCAGGGTCATCAAACGGGGTGTCAATGATGGGGGTAGCAGATGGAAAAGCGGGGAAAACCAAGCTTCCAGACTTTGACAGTCTCTGGGATTATGACCATCCAGACGCTTCTGAGAGAAAGTTTCGCGAGCTTCTCCCCTCGGCATTGGATTCTAGGGATTTCCCGTATCTGACTCAGCTTCTGACCCAGATAGCAAGGGCAGAGGGCTTACAGCGAAAATTCCAGGACGCGCATGAGACTCTGGACCGGGTCGAAAAGGGCTTGGACAAGACCGACGACAAGACGAGAGTCCGGTATCTGCTTGAGCGTGGAAGGGTCTTCAACTCGTCGGGAAAGCGGGACGAGGCTCGGCCCTTGTTCTCTCAGGCCTTAGATCTCGCTGTCAAAACCAAAGACAACTTCAATGCTGTAGACGCGGCTCACATGATCGCGATAGCCGAGCCAACTGAGAAACAGTTGCAATGGAACCTGAAGGCCTTGGACCTTGCTGAGAAGTCGGCGGATGAAAAGGCGAGGAAATGGAAGGGCAGCCTCTACAACAACATCGGCTGGACCTACTTCGAACAAGAACAGTATGAAGAGTCGTTACTCATGTTCGAGAAAGCTCAAGAGTTCCAGGAACAACAGGGCGATCCAACCAAGATCATGATAGCGAAATGGTGCGTTGCCAAAACTCTCCGGATGATGGATCATACCGAGGAGGCGTTGGAAATGCAGCGAGACCTGTATGAGCAGTATCAGGCGGCTGGCAGGAGGAGCGGATACGTCTACGAGGAGATCGCAGAATGTCTGACAGTAATGGGCCAAGAACAAGAGGCTCAGGGATGGTTCGCAGCCGCCTACGAGGAACTCTCAAAGGATCCCCGGCTCGCAGACGAACAAGACAGGCTGAACCGGCTCAAAGAACTAGGAAAAGTCAGCCGGCCAGAAACGCCCGGGCACTAGGACCATATTCTGCCCGCTGGCCTACCTGTCGAGAACAGGAGAATAATGAACAGAATTAGACGAAATTTCAAATTCTGGAACTGTGTGGTCGTTACTGAAAACGGAGCGAAATATCGTTCACGCAACTAGATGCGTTCGACAATAATGATCGTGAAACAACAGTCTGGAGTTGAAATCCCTTGATAGTGACTATTGAAGAATTAGGCCTCGCGGCTTTATTCGCATTGGCCTTCGCGAACGGGGCTAACGATGCGGGAAAGAGCGTGGCGTCGTTGATGATGCCGGGACCCTCAGGCTCGCCTCCAAAGCGTAAGCCGCTCATCTGGGGCGGGTTCTTCACCGGCGTCGGAAGCGTCTCTGCAATTCTAATCTCGGGTAGACTTTTCACTGTCTTCACGCCGCAGAGCCTTCTACGTACCACGCCAGAGTCCTCTTTTGTTTTGGCGGCGCTTGCTGGTGCAACTTTGTGGATTCTTGCGGCGACTCTTCTGCGGCTACCAGTTTCCTCGACGCACGCGATTGTGGGCGCAATTGTATTGTTGGCGATCTACCTGTTTGGAGTATCAGTTGTGCAGTGGGAGTTCCTGCTGGTCAGAGTTGTATTGCCCTTGGCCGGGGGACCGATAGCTGCGCTCGTGGGAATCTATCTTCTAGATCGACTTATACGTCGAACGGGAGCGCCTGGTAAGGAACGGCCTCGACTTGCCAGCATCGAGCACTGGGGGTCCGGGGCGGCTGTTTCCTACGCGAGAGGGATTAACGACGCTCCAAAAATGGCGGCCCTAGGAGCGTTCTTTCTCCTCGCCAATCCCTCGGAGGCAGCCTGGGTTCCATATTCGATTGTTGCCGTAGCGGTCTTGCTCGGCTCACTGGTACTGGGTCATAGAGTAGTCGTGACTGCTATTGGCAGGCATGCTGCGCTAGATCAAGTCCAGAGGTCGAAGGCCGGGGCGGCCACAGCTCTAGTGGTGTCTGCCGGAGCCTTTCTTGGAGCACCTATGTCCACGACACAGGTTCACGAAGGATCGAACGCTGGAATTGGTGGACGAGGCAGCGTGGTCAAATCCTCGTTGAAATCGATGCTCTTACCATGGCTGGTGACCCTGCCAGCTGCAGGCATACTCGCTATTGCGGTATCCTATCTTGGAGCAATGCTCTAACAAACAGGCCAATTGGCGGTCGAGCCGGAGTCATGAGCATTAATCAGAGGAGTCGCTGCGTATGTGTTTATCATGGCGTGCCCCAGAAGGGAAATGAAAGAGAGAGATAGATGAGAAAAGTAATCCTGTTAATGCAGATAACGCTTGACGGCTTCGTCGCTGGGGCAAACGACGAACTGGACTGGCTTGTCAACGAGGAGGACCAGTGGAAGGATCTTTTCGAAATACTGAGGTCAGCAGACACTTTTCTATTGGGACGCGTCATGTATCCTGGTTACGCCAACTACTGGCGTGGCGTGCTTGCGAATCCAGCGGCGAAGAAGAACGAAACGAAATTCGCGCGTATCGCCAAAAAAACACGGCATATTGTCTTTTCGCGGACGATGAAAAAGGCTGACTGGGAGAACACAATGGTCGAGAGAGGAGATGTCTCCGAAGCAGTTCGGAAACTGAAACAACAGGCAGGCAAGAACATGATCGTATGGGGCGGAGCCTCCTTTGCATCCAGTCTTATCGGCCTCGGCCTCGTGGATGAATACAGGCTCCTAGTGAATCCCGTCATACTTGGAAAAGGAAAACCGCTATTCAGGGGCATCGGCGACAGGCGCAAGCTAAAGCTGGCGGAGACAAAGACGTTCAAGTCAGGAGTTGTCTTGCTCCACTATAAGGCTCTGAAAAAGAAGAACACGAAATAATCTGATCAAGGGAGATATTTTCTAGAGCGTTTCTGCCATTTCCATGGGCGGGAGCGTGGGCTTTGTGCCTTTCACTTCTAGGTTCTCTATGGTGACTGGTTCTATCTGATCAGCAAGGCTGAACTGGAATATTTTCGAGTAGAAGTATAATTCGGCCTCGTAGGATCTTTTGATGTTCTCTGCTCGGCGGAAGCCGTGTTGTTCCCATTCGTAGGCAATGTAGGCGACCGGAAGGCCTTTTGCTTTCACCGCTTGAAAGATCTTTTCCGACTGGTCAGGTGGGACGACTTTGTCTTCCAGTCCTTGGAAGAGGATTAGAGCGGAGGATATTCCGTCAACGTGGTCTATCGGTGATCTCGCGCGATATATGGCCCGGCGTTCGGGGTAGGGTCCGACTAGCTTGTCGAGGTATCGGGACTCGAACTTGTGGGTGTCCTTGGCTAGGAGTTCTAGGTCGCTGACCCCGAAGTAGCTTGCTCCAGCCTTGAATGTGTCTGTAAAGGCGAGGGTGCAGAGGGTCGTGTAGCCGCCAGCGCTTCCTCCTCGGATACCAAGTCTCTCTCTGTCAACTCTTCCTTGTCTCGCTAGGTATCGTGTGGCGTTGACGCAGTCTTGGACGTCTACTATTCCCCACTGGTCGTTGAGTCTCTTCCGATACTCTCTACCGTATCCGGTGCTGCCGCCGTAGTTGACGTCGACGACTCCGATTCCACGGCTCGTCCAGTATTGTATCTCGTATCGTAGGATGGACGGGCTTGCGCTGGTGGGCCCGCCATGGCTCACAACGAGGAGGGGCGGCCTTTCATTTTTGGGCGCTTCGTATTCTGGGTTCTGGGGAGGGTAGAAGAACGCGTGCGCGGTCAGCCCCTTTTCTGTGGGGAATTCGATCGAGCTTGGGATGGAAAGATATTCTCTGTCAACTGTGATTTCTCGTGATCGGTGTAGGATCTCCGTCTCTTTGGATTCGAGGTCTATCTGTACTATGGCCGAGGGTTCGGTGGCTGATCCTCCGATGAGGAAGACATGTCCGTTTTTCGCGGCTATATTGCCCCAGATGATCTGGTTGATAGGTGTCTCAATGGGCTTGAGTGTTTTCTTTGTCGGGTTGAGGCTAGCTAGGTGCCAGAGCCCGTCTTTCGAGTAAGCACAGATGATTTGGTTTGAAGTGTCGAAGAGGAAAGTGTGAGATCCGAACCCCCACTGGGGGAGGCCGAACTCAGCCTCCATCGGGTAGAGCGGCTCGATCTGGTTGTTGTGCTGGCGATAGAGGTTCCACCATCCTGTCCGGTCCGAGCTGAAGTATAGGATGCCGTCTGGGGACCATTCGGGTTGGTAGATGGATTCTTCTAATCCGCCGGCCACCTTTTTCCCTTGTCCCAGAAAGCCGTCGGGTTTGACGTTGGCAACCCAGAGTTCTGTCCCGTCCCAGGGCATGTTGGGATGGTTCCAGGTGAGCCAGGCCAGCTTGGACCCGTCAGGGCTGAGACGTGGGGTTGAATAGAAGTCGTTTCCGGATACGAGGATCCTGTCTTCTCCTTTCTCCCAGTCAAGGCTGACGATGGTGTTGACAGCCTGCCCTGTCTTGACGGTGTGATCTTCGCGTACTGAGATGATACGATTTCTTGCATGGTCGATGATGCCGTCCGCATACCTCATGTCCACCGGCGGAGTTAGAGCCCTGGGATCTGAGCCCGGGTCTTGCCGGTAGAGACGCTGATCAGAATAGTTGGAAAAGCAGACCGTACCATTCTGCACGAGGTAGCATCCGCCACCGTACTCGTGAACCCTTGTCCGAGCGCTAAAGCCTGGAGGAGTAATATCAGTCAGCGTGCCATCCAGTTTTCTCTGGACGATAACGTTCCGGCCCTTATCAGCAGGACGAAGCTCGTTCCAGTACACATCATCTCCGTCAATTCTTAGCTCGTCAAGCCCAACATACGTTGATGCTAGGAGTTCTGCGGTAATGGGTGATTTCCAGGAGCCGTAGGGAGCCACATGTCTCTGCATGAGAAACACTCTCTGGTCATAGTGTCCCCGAAATAAGAGTGTACCTGAGAATACGGCGACGTATGCTCCAGTCTAAGCAGGACCCAAGATACACTCCGCTTAACTGGGTGAAAACGATCGCGTTGTATAGTGACAGCCACTGGAGCCGACCGGGATCAAGGTCCTCGATGATCTTCTAGGAGGCGGTTTTCCCAGACCCTCGGCCGTCGGAATAACAGGCCCGGTGGGCAGCGGCAAGTCGACTCTTGTGAAGCAGATAGCTGCTGCCGCGCTGGAGCGCGACTTTCGGGTTCAGTACTTTGCTGTTGACGAGTCCGCCGAGGACGTTAAGGACAGTATTGCTTCCTGGGGCGTGAACGTGAGCCAGTATGAGTCTGATGGTAAGCTCTCTTTTATCGACATGTTCGCGCTGGGAGTTGAGAGGCTTGCAGAATCGTATCCTCTGGATCAGCCCGAGCAGATTGTTGACAGTACGATGAAGTTCTCCGATCTTATCGCTCAGGGTCGAAGCTTCACCCTCAAGCATCTGGGCAAGAAGACGATGGGAATAATGGACTCGCTGACACCCTTCTTTCTGATGGTCGAGGCGAAGAAGGTCTTCCAGTATGGACAGGTCCTGAAGTATGCTACGAGGTTTGCGAAGTCAATTGGTATCGCGACTCTTCACACGCATGTCTTGGACGAGACTATAGAGAATGCTATGGTCAACTTCGCCGATATCGTCTTGGACATGGAGAAACGGAAGAGCGAAGGAGTCAGTCATGGAGGAACCTTGAGGCTTGTCAAGATGGGCAAGACAGGTCCTGCCTCGAGAGGCTACTACTACGAGATGACCGAGAACGGAATAGACATCAGCACCGCACCGATGATATAGCAAATTACACGACGCTTAGAGATATGGCAACACGGTACCGAAAGCTCTAACCGAATGCCCGCTCTCACCAATCCAACCTTAGGTAAGGGGATCGCCATTGAATGAAGGCTTGGATCTACCCTACTCGTTTGATAGAGTCTGGGATGCTATGATATCGGTTCTTCAGCAGGCAAAGTGGAATGTTACCAGGGCTGACAAGGCAACAGGAGGTATCGAGGTGCATGTCGTCATGGACATGATTACTTGGACCGAGACATTCCTCGTGAACTTGACGAGAAACAACGACAATTCTACCCGCGTCTTAATGGGAAGGATCGGCTTGGCTCAACCCGTCGATTGGGGAATATCTCGCCAGTATATCGAGTCATTCCTCAACAAGCTAGCAAGCGCTCTAAAGAGCGCAGGTTAGAATTCGAAGACAGCTTGGGACGCCAGCCAGAACTAGCGCGACGTTCAGCTGTTCCTTCTCAGTCACGCTTTTATCAAGCCACGACCAGTCGCTATCGCCAATGCAGTCTGTTACTAGCAAGGTGAAGCCTATTCCTGAAGGCTATCATTCGCTGACCCCTATCGTGACTGTCGAAGGAGCAGTGAAACTGATAGACTTCCTCAAACAAGTGTTCAACGCCCAGGAAGAGGAAGTGTACAAGGGTCCCGATGGTCGAGTAATCCATGCCGAACTGACGATTGGCGACTCGATCCTGATGCTAAGTGATGCGAATTCAGAATTCCCAGCTCTTCCCGCGATGATTAACGTCTACACGGAGGATGTTGATGCAGCCTACAAGCGCGCGCTAAAGGCCGGCGCAACGTCGCTGAGAGAGCCGTCTAACCAGTTCTACGGAGACCGATCCGCAGGCGTCAAGGATGTTCACGGCAACCAGTGGTGGATCGCCACACACGTAGAAGATGTCCCACAGGAAGAACTTGAGAGACGAATGAAGGCTCGCGAATCCTAGTAGACAGGCGTCAGCCTCTAGTTTGTCTACGCAGTATATTTCAAAAGACTCTGGAACAAGGGGGACAAGACAAACTCTTGGCGAAGCTGTCCAGAAAAGCCAACTACATGGCGCTGCTCCTAGCAGTCTATGTAATAGCCGATTTCCTCCTGGCCCCGCTTGGAGGTCTTGAGACCAGACCTGTCTCAGATGTTACCACCACGGGCATTGCTACCCTAGGATTGCTCTTCACCGGTCTTGCGCTCAACATTATCTGTCTCGTCCTGATACTTCGCCATTACAGACGCGCGCCAATATTCGGCATGATAGGATCAGTCCTCTACTTTCCAGCTGCCATCGCAGACCAGACCGGCCAATTCTCAAGCCTAACGCCTCCTATCGGGATCACCTACGTTGAAATCATTGAAGCGATCGTCGCAATCGCCATCATCGGTATGGGCGCACTAATCCTCCGAGAAAAACCGGAGGCGCCGACTAAGCCTACGTAAAGATCTCGTGAATCCCAGTAGACAGTCCTGTAACAACTGTTTCTGCCTCTGGGTTAGACGTGGCTATTATTCGGCGGACACCGCTAATCATAGGAAGAGTGGTTGAACAGGGTCAGCTTTGCAGGATTCACGACCGCAGCCGTAGCATGTCTTATGTTTGCGGCGACGGCTTGGTATTACATTAGAGAACAAGCCAGCGGAATATGGTCTTTCTCCGCAACGGGAGATCCTCTGACCGTATTTCCAGCGTTGGGGATCGCCTTCCTCGGAATCTCCATACCCATCCTCTTGCAGGGCTCGGAGAAATACATGGTCTCGGCCCCGAATCTTCGCCTAATCATCTTCCTCATCGCCAGTGCGGTCTTGGTTACTGTTTCCACAGGCTGGCTTCTGACCAGCGAGCTCGTCACTCCGGCAGCTCTCTGGTGGGACAACTATGGTTTCCCTCTCGCTTGGAGGGTTCAGCTGATGAGAGGCTGTCCTCCCTGGTGCAGCCTGCCGTCGAGTGAGACGATTTTCAACCCGTTCTTCTTCGCAATCGATTGTCTGTTCTACCTAGCAATAGGGTACTCGATAATTCTGGCTCACAGACGGATAAGTCGAAGGGGAAGCAATCTTAGGCTGGGAGCTCAGGGAGGTAGAAGCTCTATCAGCGCTGTCCGCGAAACTGATCAGATAGGTCACGATGACGGCAAGCAGGAAAGCGTTGGTAAGATGGACAACAACCGCGACGTCTGATCCGAGAGCGAACAGACCTAGTACTCCTTGGACGACAAAGTCGGCGATGGAAGCGACAGCCACTTTGAACAGGGTGGAGCTGACACCGAAATCTCCACCGGCTAGCACGGTTGCGGCTACGAGCACTATGAAAGTTAGTGTTCCCCAGACCAGGTGATAGATGATTGGAGACCCAGAACGACTGCGCTGCCTCCGAGAATTACCTGGACGAACAGCATCATTCCTACAAGGTTAGCGGTTATTCGAGTCTGCCGAGTCTGCTGCAGGGTTGTGCAGAGCTTGCACAGTTGGGATTTCAGATTTTCCTATTTACGGAGGCGCGACCATCCCAAAATTTGCTAGGTCTTGCGAGATATCACTGGTCTGCTTACCTTCAGATATGGTAAGGGATGGACAATGCTTGGGGTCCACTTCTCTCCCCATCTCCGGTACGCGGACAAGATATCGCCTAGGTCTCGTCCTTTCTCTGTGAGACTGTAGACGACTGAGAAGGGTTCTGTGCCGGTTACTCTTCTCTCAACGATTCCCATATTCTGCAAATACTTCAGAGTTCTAGAGAGAGTTCGCGCGTTTAGATCGTCGGGCTTTCCCTTTCTCAGTAGGTCGTTGAATCGGAGGGGGTTGTCGAGGAGGTAGTATGAGATGAGGATTCTCCACTCTGAACCTATCTTCCTTACCGCTTTGATTACCGCGCAGATGTCTCTTCGGCAGAGCTCGCTTTTTCCCGATATGATACTTGAGAGGTTGGGTTGGCAGCTAGACGTAAGCTTACTCAATGTTATCTAATGCAACAACGTTAGCCTGGGATATAAGCAGCAAAGGGACACGGGCGTTAGCTGGGAGCCCATCTCTAGCCAGGGGTTGTTCTGCCGGTGACCCTCAAAGGCAGGAGTGCCCTGTAGTACTA
>VBBV01000141.1 GCA_005883695.1 Candidatus Bathyarchaeota archaeon
TTGGAGAAGCGTTTCATCGCGTTAAAACGAAGAGGTTCGGTCTTCTTTACTTGTACTATTCCGCAGGCAAGGCGTTCTCTAGTACCTTTGTCACAATATTCCTAGTGCCTCTTCTCGAGAGCAGAGGGCTCGGAACCGAGGCCGGCACTCTGGCACTGGTGCTGATCGGTGTTGGCAGCCTTACAGGAAGACTAACGGCAGGCGCAAAGCGCTTCAACGAAGAGACGATGGCCGCTATCGGTTTCATCCTCCAAGGGCTCTGCGCAGCAGGTTTGTTTGTAGCAAACAACGCAGTAGCGATAGGAGGTCTCTCCGTGCTCTTCGGAATCGGCTACGGAACCTACATACCAGAGTTCGCCCTCTTGGTCAGAAAATATTACGGCATGGACCGTTACAGCACGATCTTCGGGATCCTCCTGACAAGCTTCGGCATAGGCGCCTTTATCGGCCCAGTCTTCGAAGGGATCGCAGTCTCGTCTTCGCTCGGTTATCTCCCAGGCTTCCTCCTAGCAGCCGCCGTGAGCTTGGCAGTAGGAGTTCACCTACTCATAGTAGGCAGGAAAATACAACCTCCGTTGTAAAGAGATCTGAGTGGCTTCGACCGCTGGAAAACGAGAACGCTAAGAAGCGAGAGGGAGGGATGGGCTGCTCGTCTATGGCCCATGCCCAACATTAGCGAGAGAGTAGCGAACCTTCAAGGCACATAAGTTGATAGTGGCATGCGCCTTGTTCAGCCTCGACGTGGACATCTTCATCTTCCAGCCGGTATATTCTCTCCGGTATCACTCCGCTAAGTGTATTACGATGGTGGGGGGCAGGTGTGATATCGACACTTGGTCAAGCTTCGTCCTCTGAGATGGTACGACCGAATCAAGACTGGTCCGAGTCCAGAAGATGATGCGCTTTTGCAATTGACTCGAGAGCTAGCTGTGCGGCTGGACTCGCGGTTTTGGTACAGGCAGATTGTCTGGGGAAGGTTCGTTCGCGGCGGTGTGGGTTGGATGATCACGATGCCGGTGATCTCGCGAGAGTTCTGGCTTGGGCCTGTCGGTATTCCATTGGCCGAGCTTATGTTTCCTGAATATCTGAAGGGAAAGTTGTCGCTTGATGAGTGGAGGATTCTGATTGAGATGCACTTGTTGAGGCTTAAGGCCTTCAACTCAGGGAGGATGTCTAGGTTGCTCGGAGTGATGGCTCTAATGATCCTTGGCGCGTTTGCGACTCTCCTCATCCTCTTCTACATTTTTGTCGGAAGACCATGGGGCCCGATTCTCGTTTTCCCAGCATCGAGCGCCGCGATCTTGCTATCTCTACTCTGGGTCAGGAGATCGTTGAGAACGTGGGAGTTCGAACTGGACGGAAACGCGGCCAGTCAGTTCGGAACCGAACAAGTAACACTTGTTCTCGAGAAGATGCAAGGTCTCGATCCGAGGGCAACACTGTCAAGCCTCGCCGATCGGTTTTCGGCGTTCTGGAGTCCAAGCATTAGCAAGCGGATGGAGGAGTTGAGGGACCAGCGGTTTGTAGGTCCTCCAAGACCGTCTCGAATGCCGAAGATAGGCTTCCGTGGACGGGCAATCATCATTGTTCTCGGTGTGGCTATTTTCTGGGGCTCAGGGGTAATCGCGGGTAATCTCTACGCTCGAGGACAGGAAACGATAGCTTGTGTGACCAATACATGCGCAGCCCTCGTCGTCATCGCCGCTGTTGGATACTGGTCGGCCATACTAGGAGCCCTAAGCATGGTCCCGGTTGTAGCCCGCCGAGTGCGTCAAGCAAGGAGGAAGAAAAAGTACCAAGTTTGAGGGGAAGCCGAAAGAAGGACCCTCGATCTTTAATTCTCCGCTGATGGAAAGTTTAGTTGTCTGGGTTTGAGCAGGTTTCGAAGGTCTCTTCCGACTAGTCCTGATGATCCTAAGCTCCTAGAAGTTGCTAGTGGTCTCGGCCAACAGCTCGATATTGTCGGGCTCAATATCAGGGATATACGGTGGATGGAGTGGATCCCGGCGGGCCGTAGTGCCCGGACTGTTCCTTCCGACTGGTGTACTTTTCTTCGCCATTCTATGGTAATGCCGGCACGTATGATGGGAAAGCTGACAGTTGAGGAGTGGCGGCCTTTGGTCGCTTCCTCGCTCTTGTTTGAGAAGAAGATACGACGAACATTGAGGGGTAGGGCATTTTTGCTCACAGGGGTGCCCTTGATAATTTCCCTAGCCGTTCCGATTTCTGTTGCCATCCTGTTGCAAATGGCATGGATAATCTTCCTCTACCCAATACTCGTCCTACCACTAGCATACCTGGGCGGCAGGAGCTATAGTAGGGATTTGAAGAAGGCTAGACTAGAAGCGGACACGCAAGTGTCGGCGCTGATTGGAAAAGACTCGTTTTTGAACGTGCTGAAGAAGATCGATATGATGGGTCTTGATGATATTGACAGGTTGAAGACTGGCAGAGGCGGCCGTCGCCTTGCAGGTCTTCCCAGCATCACCGAACGGATCGAAAACCTCCAGACAGCATCCTCCCTCGACAGGTACTCCACAACATAGACTGGCCGCGAGCAAGAACTTAGACGGGTCAGCCAGCTGAGCCTATTCCAGGCTATGCGTATCGATTAACGCCTAATCATAGTTTCAAAAGAAGNNAGCGACTTTTTTCCCAGGAAAGCTTCTAAAACCGTAAAGGGGGAGTACGTGGACTCGAAGGTGTCGTCCAAATGACAAAGCTGGGAATCTTAGGTCTCGGAAAAATGGGAAGCGCGTTTGCATTAAACCTTCTCTCGAAAGGACACGAAGTCCACGTCTACAATAGAAGCAAAGATAGGCTGCGTGAGTTAGTTGCAAAGGGAGCAGTAGCGCATCCCTCTCCCTACGAGCTGGGCAAGTCTCTCGATGTTGTACTTACTTCTCTCACAGACCAGGACGTGGTCTAAAGCATCGTCATGGGAAAGGATGGGGCGTTGCATGGCATGAAGAGGGGAGCTCTCTGGATAGAGATGAGCACCATCGACCCAGACGCTTCCATCAGGCAAGCAGATCAAGCAAAGAAGTCTGGGGTCGATAGGCTTGACGCCCCGGTCATAGGCAACCCAGACATGGCTGCCCAAGGACACTTGGCATTGCTCGTTGGTGGCTATGAGAGCGTGTTCGAGAAGAACCGAGAATTTCTCAGCCAGCTCGGCTCGACCGTCATCTATCTTGGAAAACCTGGCAGTGGCCATAAGATGAAGCTCATCCTCAACCTCCATCTCGGAACCATCGGACTGGCCTTCTCAGAGGCCTTCGTCCTTTCACAGAAGCTAGGCTTCGAACCCGGAATCTTCGTTGATGCTTTCAACAAGACAGTTCAGAAGAACTATTTCTCGGAGGTTAAAGGACCCTTGATCGCAAAGGGAGACTATGCTCCGTTCTTCACGGTGAACATGTTGTTGAAGGATCTAACATTAGCCGAGAACCAGGCAACGCGACAGAAAGTGGCTCTTCCGGCCGGAAGCCTGGTGAAACAGCTTTTCATGACCTGCGTGAACCAGGGCCAGGGAGAGATGGACTTCAGCTCGATCGCACTGACGATGCAAAAGCTAAATGGAATGCAGCCACACTCGCGAGAATCTCAACCGCGCTGATGATGCCGACGAAGAGTCGGATTTGTTTTCACCAGACCATTTTTCGGGAATCTCACGATTCCAGACCACGCAGTCTAGTTGAGTGTTTCTCTACCCTGCTTGTCAAATAGATCGACACGATCAGGGCGAGAACGCCAACCACCTGCACCCCGTCGATTGTCTGTCCCAGAATGAAGAATGAGCCGACGAGAGCAACAACGACGACTAGAAAAGTGTACGCGGTCAGAGAGGATGCGTTGTAGCGTGAGAGCAGGGTGAACCATAAGACGAAGACGATCGCGGTCCCAAGCACGCCGACCCAGACAATTGCGCCTGCCAGGGCAAGCGTCCAGTGGATTGCCGCGACAGGTTCGCTGAGGGAGGCCCATGCGGTGAGGAAGGCCGCGCCGCCTGCAAGTTGCCAGACATTGGCTCTCAGTAGCTGGTCGCCCTTGAAGAGGCGTTTGAAGAGGACGTTGTCAAGGGCGAAGGAAAAGCCCGCGACGATGAGGAGACTTATCGCGACAAAGTCTCCGGTCGCGCTGGTCGTTCCTACTCGGGCGACGAGGGCTACACCTGCAAATCCGAGCAGGGCTGCTCCAATCTTCACAGGGGTAGGACGATCCCCTAGAATGGGGAGGGATAGTATGAGGGTCCAGATGGGGAAGGTGTAGATGAGGACGCTCGCTTCGCCGGCTGGTAGTATTGTCTCGCCGATTGTCCAGAACCCGAAGAAGAAGCCGATTCCGGGTATTCCGATGAGGAGGGCCACGATCTTCTGGCGAAGATCTATCTGCCCCTGGGTGCGAAGAACGAGGAAGAGGGCCAGTGACGTGAGCAATCCTGACGAGGCGCGGAGAGCGGCAAGCCACACTGGCGGTGAATAGGAGAGTCCTGCTTGGATGAACGGGTAGTTCAGTCCCCAGATAACTAGTATGGTTGCAAAGGAGGCTAATACGCGTGCATTACGCACGACAGACCTTCAGACCCATATCTAATTGAAGATTACGGGGGTGACAAAGGTACTGCTGCCTTTCAAATCTCCAAGATGGAGTCGTCTAGCGTCTTTGCTCGGGTCGTGATTCCGATCCGTCTCGAATTATTCTTCCGAATTTGGAAAATCTTCGATTAGCGCGTCAACTCAAGTCTGCTAGCATTCATTTGTTGCTGTTTACCGTGGCGGTGCTGCTCGTGTCTGATGCCGTTTTAACATCACCACAATTCGAGATGTTGCCGTTGGAGTCGGTCTTTACAAGCCACATCGAGGTGTACCCATTGTTGTACTCGTTGGTGAAGCCTGCGGCTATGAATCCACCGTCGCTCGTCTGCTGGAAGGACAGGAATTTTCTATCAGAATACTGAACGTCCGCACCATAGATCTTGTCCCATTGCACTTTACCGGTGGAGTCCGTCTTGACCAACCATGCTCGCTCGTCGTAGATTGTGTTTTGGAAATAGTATCCGGCGAATGCGTATCCTCCATCAGTGGTTTGTTGTGCGCCCATGATTGCCAGGTCGCTGATGCTGCCAGATGGAACATAGGTCTTAGCAAATTGCGGGTTGCCGGCCGAGTCGAGCTTTAGAAGTAGGACGCTGCTAGTGTATGATGTTGCAGTGCTTGTAGATACTAGCCCGCCGAGGATGAAGCCACCGTCCGAGGTGAGTGCCAGGGTTTCAGCGTAGCTGTCTGTTCCGATGGCGTAGAATTGTAGTATATCTCTCCAGCGACCACATATCCTTCGTCCAGCGTCTGGCGGACGGCGTCGGCTGCGGAGTACTGGCTGTTCAGGTCTACGAAGACGTGTTGCCATTGTATCTGCCCGGTGGAGCTGAGTTTCACTACGAACGGGTTGTAGCTCGACGCTGGGGCGAAGGTATAGCCTGCTACAACGTATCCTCCGTCGCTGGTTTGTTGGAGGTCGAGAGGCCATGTGAGGGGGCCGTAGGTGGAGCTGGTCGAGAATTGTAGGTCGTTATTCCATTGCACCTTCCCGTTCGAGTCTACTTTGACGATCGCGGCACAGCTGGTCTGTCCGGTTGCGGGACAGCCGAATTGAGCGTTGCCCGCGAAGATGGCGCCTCCGTCCGAGGTCGGTCGGATGAGATCTAATGCTGTTGAGTAGGGATAATTCAGATAGTTGTACTGTGTCTGCGATTGAATATTTCCGCCTGAGTCGACCCTCATGACCATTGCAGTTGGCTCTGAGAGTGTGTTGCAGTTGGGAGTGGTTACCGCAGCTGCGGTACACGAGGCTCCCACGACATATCCACCACTGGACAGCTGCGAAACGCTGTAGGCCGCAGCGTAATCATATGGTATATTGTATGCCTTGGCCCAGGTCGTGGAGGTTGATGGTGGGGGTGAAGGCGGAGGCTTTGTACCGGAGACTTGAGCAAGAGAAGGGATCATCATAAGCGTCAAGATCAACAGGATTCCTGCGGCGCGGGTAAAGCTCAGACTCGAAGGATGGATCTTTCTTCCAACTCTTTCTCTCATGCTCCAAAACGATAGAGACAAACTTGGGATCCTCG
>VBBV01000142.1 GCA_005883695.1 Candidatus Bathyarchaeota archaeon
TCTACGAACCACCACGAAGGGTACAGTCTCTCGGGTTTCCCCCATCAGGAGCTGCGCCGCCCCGGCGATCCCGTCTGCCACTGCATGGAATGTTATCCGAGCCTTTCGTCCATACAAATCCCTGATTCCCCGGTTGTCCCGCACCGGTTGGAATCCCGAACAAGCAATGGCGAGCCCCGTCGTCCCGAGGCGTAGAGGTGTGACCCGACTGTCGACAATAACAACACCAACCCTCTTTCCGAGCTTCTGATTGATACTTTTCCGAATTCTATCTGCGGAACGTTGCGGATTCACCGGCCACGGAATGACGCTATCGCCTGGGGCATTCTTCCGGTCAACTCCCGAATTTGCTGTTGCGTTTCCATTCTTGACGGTAAGAAGAACACCAGGAACCCCGCCGTACATGGCGTCAGATTCGTTGACTACAACCTGAGCAAACGCGGGATGCATGTCAAACCTGCGGCCAAGTCTCCTAGCCAAAACTGTCGGCTTGACATTCCCGAGAGATACGATGTTCTTCTCCGACAGAGAGACAACTTTGCTCGCGATCGCAAGTATGTCGCCGTTTTTGACTCTCAGTCTGGCAACGGAAAGCGCTTCAACGAATCTAGCAGCTAGTGAATCACCGGGGAGAATTAGCTTGGACTTGATTGCGTAGAGTTGCACTCTAATTCGAGCCCTTAGTGAATCGCCTTACCAGATCGCTGACTCGGCCGTTCCTCACTAGCTGAAATACTCGCTCGATATCATCGTGGGAAGACCTGTCCTGTGTCAAAGGACGAACCTCTTTGCGGATAGCCTGATAGACGCTCTTAGTACCTATTCCCAGACCCGAGCCCCCTCTTAGATGAACAGCTTGAGCAGCGGTTAGAAGTTCTATCGCGATGACGTATTGGCAATTTTCGAGAATGCTGGTTGACTTGTGGGCCGCGCCTGGTCCCATGCTCACGAAGTCTTCGAAATTGCCGGATGTGGGGATCGAGTCGCTGCTCGCTGGATGCGCCAGTATCTTGTTCTCCGCGACCAGAGCGGTTGCCGTGTATTGAAGGGCCATCAAACCACTGGCAAGGCCTGGTTTGGATTCCTTCCCAACGAGAAAAGCAGTCAGACCGTTGTTTAGGGACGCGTCGAGCAGAGCGGATATTCTTCGCTCCGATATGTTCGCGATGGTCGAGAGGCCTAACCCCATTATGTCCAGAGCCATGGAAATTGGTTGCCCGTGAAAGTTACCACCTGACAAGCAAGCTCTGTCATCCGGGAAAATGAGTGGGTTGTCCGTGGCCGAGTTCATTTCAATTTCAAGTGTTGATCTGACAAACTCCATCGCGTCGATCATTGGCCCCATTACCTGGGGTGCGCATCGGAACGAGTACGGGTCCTGAGGGCGTCCATCAGCAGGATCGTCCTTGATTATTGATCGGCACATCCTGCTGCTCCTTAGCAGGGCACGGATGTCTCTAGCGACTTGGACCTGTCCGTTGTGCCGCCTGACATTGTGTATCCGTTGGTCGAACGGATCGATCCATCCCTTGATTGCCTCTAAAGAAAGAGCGAGTGCCGCTTCTGCTGTTTCCAACAGATTATAGGAATCATATAGGTTGAGACAACCTATCGAGGTCATTTGCTGGGTGCCGTTGTTGAGTGCGAGCCCTTCTTTGGCCTCCAATTCGACAGGATCCTCACCAATCCTTTGCAGGGCTTGTTTCCCTACCATCCACGTGCCCTTGTATTCGACTCTCCCTTCTCCCATTAGTACCAGCGCCATATGCGAGAGGGGAGAGAGATCGCCGCTAGCCCCGACGGATCCTTTTTGGGGAATGTAGGGGTGCACTCGTTTGTTGAGCAATGCTACGATTAGTTGTGGAATGTCTGGCCTGATACCTGAATTGCCTTTGATCAGGGTATTCGCTCTCAACAGCATCATAGCCCTAACCACATCAGTTGAGTGGGGTTTGCCTACGCTTGAAGCATGGCTTCGGAGAAGGTTTGCTTGAAGCTGCTTAAGATCTTCAGGTGCGACCTTTACGTTCGATAGCGCGCCGAAACCAGTATTGACACCGTAGATTACTTCGTCTTCTTGGAGCAACTTTTCAAGAACTGCCCTGCCTTTTTTTGTTCTTTGCAGTGCCTTCCTGTCCACTCGGACCGTGCTATTATCTCGTGCCACCGACACCAGCTCTTGCAGGGTCAGGCTTGATCCGTCTATCGTTACTTCGGCCAATCTTCCACGATAGAGCGGCACGCTAGGATTTGAGAGATAAGGTTGGTTGTCCGTCCAGACCCTTCCTTTTCCGCTAGCAACTTGTTTATCGTGACCATTCAATCCCTCTCCGTTCAGGATCTTCGGGAACCTGCTTTTTCGAGGAGACCGATTTGCCTCGGCGTGTAACCCTGATATTCTCCTCCTCGAAGGATGGGGCTTGACCTTGAGCCAAGTAAAGGATGCCAAACTTGCCCCTTCCGGTAGGATGAAGATTGAATGGGCTAGAGAACACATGCCCGTGCTTGCGAAGATAACGAAGAGACTAGTCGCTCACAAGACGTTCAAGGGCTACAAAATCAAGCTGGTGCGGAAGTCGCAATAACCGGCAGCAATCCTCTCTCGACTCAAGATGACGTTGCGGCGGCGCTATCCGAAACGGGCGTCCACGTGTACGCTTGGCACGGAGTGACCGAGGAGGAACACAAACGGAACCTGAATCGGGTCCTGGACTTGCAACCAGACATTCTAATTGACGATGGTGCCGAACTCTCGATTCTTGCACACTTGAAAGGAGGGAAGCTCTTGCGCAGCATCATTGGCGCTTGCGAAGAAACCACGACAGGTGTGATGCGTCTCAAGGCCATGGAACAACAGGGAAAGCTAAGATTTCCTGTTATCGCTGTCAACGATGCCCTCACCAAGTATCTGTTCGACAGCCAGTATGGAACCGGCCAGTCCGGTCTTGAAGGTATAATGCGGGCTACAAACTTGTTGCTTGCCGGCCGTCACGTGGTAGTAGCAGGCTACGGATGGGTAGGTAGAGGAGTAGCGGAACGCGCCCGTGGAATGGGATCGAGAGTCACTGTGACAGAAGTGAACCCTGTTCGGGCGCTGGAAGCGCTGATGGAGGGTTTCGATGTCATGCCAATGTCCGAAGCGGCCGAGAAAGGCGACTTGTTCATCACCGCCACCGGAGATACCGACGTGATAACCGCTTCCCATATGCTTAGGATGAAGGACAAGGCAATCCTGTGCAACGTTGGCCACTACAACGTGGAGGTAAGTGTCAGTGACCTTGAAAGGGTTGCAGTCAGACGCAAGAAAGTACGTCCTGAAGTCGTCGAGTACACTCTACAAAGCGGAAAGAGACTCTATCTGCTTTCCGAAGGACGCCTTGTTAACTTGGCCGCTGCTGACGGACACCCAGCCGAGGTCAT
>VBBV01000143.1 GCA_005883695.1 Candidatus Bathyarchaeota archaeon
GGTAAAGGCCGTCAAGCAAATTGTCGAGAAAGTTGATGGTAAGACCAAGGCTGATATCGACCTGATCAAGATCCTGAAAAAGCACGGCAAGAGTCTGGAAGAAACAGAACTCGTCAAAGGTATCGTTATCGACAAAGAACTCGCACACGCCCAAATGCCCAAGACGATAACGGGCGCACGAATCGCGCTCCTCAACGCCAAGATCGAAGTAGAAAAGACCGAGTTCGATGCGAAGATCAACATCAACAACCCTGACCAGATGCACCTGTTCATCGAGGAAGAAGAGAAAATGTTGGTGGACATGGTTTCCCAGATCGAAAAGACCGGAGCTAACATTGTCTTCAGTGAAAAGGGAATAGATGACGTTGCACTTCACTATCTAGCCAAGAAAGGAATCGGCGCGGTCAAGAACGTCAGCAGCGGCGACATCGAGAAACTGTCTAAGGCTACAGGCGCGAGGGTGGTTGCTAGCGTCAAGGATCTCGCGAAGGACGCGTTGGGAGAGGCCAAGTCGGTAGAGGAGGTGAAGATCGGCGACGATAAGCTCCTGTACGTTCGCGACGCCAAGAACCCGAAGGCGGTCACCATAGTCATACGCGGCGGAACAGAACATGTTGTCGACGAGGCGGACAGATCGTTGCACGACGCATTGTGCGTTGTGAGAAACGCGTTGGAAGACGGCAAGATAGTTGCTGGCGGCGGGGCGCCTGAGGCGGAACTGGCCAAGAGACTTCGAGAGTACGCTGTAAAAGTTGGCGGTCGAGAACAGCTCGCTATAGAAGCTTTTGCAGAATCACTTGAGGCTGTGCCAACAACGCTGGCAGAGAACGCTGGGTTCGATCCGATTGACGTTCTCGTAGAGCTGCGGTCAAAGCACGAGCGAGCGGGAAGCCCATGGTTCGGAATCGACGTGTTCACTGGCGATGTGAAGGATATGCGAAAACTGAACGTACTCGAACCCTTGAGGGTTAAGCAGCAAGTGATCAAGTCGGCCTCCGAAGCGGCATCGATGATTCTGAGAATTGACGATGTTATCGCGTCTAAGGGCGTTGACAAGGGCGCCGGTGGAGGGAAGGACTTCAAGCCACCTGGCGGAGACGAAGACTTCTAGCAAGATACCCGCTTTTCCGCTTCAAATGTCAGCTGGCGCGACCAGGACGAACCACTCATGCGACGCGAGACTCGGTCGCTAAGACCTCCTATTTTCTAGAGTCATCCGCTGTCTGACCCCGATAATGGGCGACTTCCCCGATATTTTGACGTATATACCTTCAAACTTGGGAAGGCATCGTTGGAAAACCTTCTTTCTCAACACGATAGCGTGCCCCTAGATCACCGTCCATGAACTAGCGTCTATATCTCGGTGAGTCTTTTTCTGATGTGATGCAAGATATTCGGAGGAGTCCAGACGGAGAACACTCTTACGTATCGAGGTGAGGCTGCGGCTCTTATCGTGCTTGCGCTCCCTTGCTCCCGGTATCCCTTGATGAACGAATCAACATATCCGGCAAGCGTCTTGTCGAATGAAAGCCAGTAGTGACCTGAATAGAAAAGGAACTCCGCCAAGTCCCAAGCGTAGTCCCCTTTATGCCGAGCTTGCTCAAGGTCGACAAGGGTCACTTCACCTTTCTTCTCGACGAGAAAATTCTCTGGCTTCGTATCACCCAGCGCAGCTTCAAGCTGGTGGGCGCCGGCCATTAGTTTTCCCGCTTGGTAGGGGAGAACAGTATGGTTCTGGATTTCTGGTCAGCTCCGAGAATAGAGGGCACAGGTATTCCACGTCGGGACAGTAGGTCGTTGAAGGCATATTCAGCTTCCATCCTTCTCTTCCCGGATATTGAGAAGTGAACGGATCCTATCCCGAAGATGCTTAGCGTGACCCATTTGAGAGATACCCAGTTCGTATACCGTTTAGCAACCAGCTTCTCATTGTCCACCTTCACCAGGAAGACATCATTGACGAAGCTCCCGATACGCCTAATCGATACGCGTCCCGTCGGACGGTACCTCCGAACAATCTTCAGAATCACATCCATTTCTTCAGGCAAGAGAGAAGTTCTCCGTTAAACCGACTAGAGCGGACCTAAGGACCAGCCTTCCTAAATATCGTCCGTCACCCGAAGTCTCGACCCGGCAAGATTGTCGACTGAAACTAGAAATTCCCACAACCGACGAAACTTACTCGTCTGCTTTGTTGCTACTTTCATTCTCTTTTTCATCGGCTCATCCACAGTTCTTCCCATCCTCGCATCAGCGAATAGAATACTTCCAAGAAACGCGCAGGTGGGACTCCTCACATTAGCTCTGAGCGCGACACTTACACTTGTAATCTCGCTCATTGGCATACCCATCGGGTTCACGTACATGTACTTCTTCGGCGGTGTCGTATCAACGAAGGCGATTAAGCTCTATCTCTTCATCACGAGAGGAACTCATGTAATCGAGTCCAAGAGTTCGGAACTCTCGATGGTCCAAGCCTCCCGAGGTTTGAGACTGAAACTTCGGAGACAGATCATGTACTTTGGGTTCATCCTAGCGGTTGTGGTACCCTTTGCAACCTACGAAGCCAATCACAAAGATATCCCGTTGATCTCGCCTCTATCTCGGACAACGGACATTGTGAGCTTGATTACGCAGGATTTCGTGACCCTCACGATGACGGCATCGCTAATGCTCCCGCTGGTTGCCCTTGCCCTCCCATACTTTGGAGGGTTGAGGCTTCGGAGCATCGATGTTGGCCCCTTTCATACCACGGTTCTATCAATGATAATTGGCGCATCAGGCGGCTTCTCGCTCCTCTATACTGCCCTTACCCGGCCGATCTTCAGCATCCTCGCATACCTCTTCCTTCTTTTGATCGGGGTTTGCTGGTGCTTCGCGATCGGCTGCAACTTAGCAACTGACCCCGCAGACAGACACATCGCACGTATAGTTCTAGCCCAGAAGGTGAGCTCTAGAGTCGTTTCTTCAAAGATATGGCTGGAAAATCCACCCGGGAAATTCCGAGAAGTCTAGAATCGATCTCGAAATACTATTTTTATACAGTGATAATCGCTTTGATGGATGATTGCGTTGGAGAGAGTTCCCACAGGGATCAAGGGCCTCGACGAGCTTCTCGGGGGAGGCTTCCCTGAGGGAAAATGCATTCTAGTAGTCGGGAGTCCGGGTTCAGGAAAGACAACCTTCGCCATCCAGTATCTCTACAGCGGGGCCCTTCAAGGTGAAACAGGACTCTATGTTACCCTCGACGAGTATCCTGACGCGATCAAACAGAACTTTCAATCCTATAATTGGGATTTGGACGGCGTAGAAAAGAAAGGCAGGCTCCTCTTTCTAGACGCCAGCGGTCTCAGAAGGACCAGGCTCAAGAACAATGGACCCCATGCGCTATTTTCCTCCGACTCCTCGGAAGGGGCCAGCTTCACCGAAGTCTTGAAGACGCTTTCGAAACTAGTTGAAGGCGAGAACGTCGAGCGGATCGCCCTCGACCCTATCACATCAATCATGCTGAGATACGGCGAAGAATTGAAGAAAAGGAGAGCAACGGTAGAGTTCTTCGATGCACTAGCGGACACCGGTTGCACCTCTCTGGTGACGAGCGAGTTGAAGACATCGCTCTTAGACCGAAGATTTCAACTTGAGGAATTCTTGTCGCATGGCGTGGTGGTTCTCCATACGTTAATGCATCAGGGAAACTTCGTCCGGGCGGTTCAGGTCGAGAAGATGAGGGGAATATCACACGACACACAGATTCGTCCGTACCAATTCGGGGCAACTGGGATAGAAGTGTTCCCGCGAGACAAAGTCTTCTGAAGGAAAGTCTATTTCCTCGGATTTTTTGAGTAGAATATTATCCCTTTTCCTTCCTCGATAACGAAAACGTTCCAGCCTTCTTGATGCTTTCTCGCCCTAAGCTTACTGATTCTTAGCCGGCGTCGTCTTTGTCCTCCTTCTTCGAAGGCTTCCATCTGAACCACGCAATCTGACATATCTTCTAACTGATGCTGTATCATAGCGTCCACGCTTGGCCCAAGCGTGAACACAGCCTTGCCCCCCATCCCTTTCATTTTCGCCCCTAGGGATTGCGCGAAGGAAACAATGCTTTCCGGTTTCGTCTTTGAGGCAAGCGGGACAAGAGAGTCAAAGTAGAGGCTAGCTCCTTTCGAACCATTCGGCGCAAGTGACGAAGAAATTTTCATGCCGAGGGTGGTCAGATCGCCGAGCGAGGGAACTGAAAACTTCTCGGTCGACTCTTGTCCAGCCTCTGCCGAATATCCATCGACAAATGTCAACAGG
>VBBV01000078.1 GCA_005883695.1 Candidatus Bathyarchaeota archaeon
TGAGCAGGTCGTAGATAGAGGCCTCTACATGGGGGCCGAGCGTTTCCTGTAACGATTTTCCAAAGCAGTATCCGAGGGTCTCGTAGAAAATTTCCGTTAAAGGAGAGCGCAAAGCGTCTTCCTTGTCCAATGATACTACTCTTCGGCAAAGGAATACGGCTGTTGTAACTCGTCACTTCGAACTCATCAGATAGCGTGCCACTCGGAGCGGAGCCAGCTGTCCTCAGATCGTTAGGTAGGATAGCCACTGCAGATAGTTCCTTTCGAATTTCTGGCTCTCCAATATAAGATTGGAAAGGCCTGTACATGGAGCTCGAAAGCTAGGTTACAAGCAGTTCATCTTTCAGCTACTGCCCCGGTAGGGCAAGAAATGATGCCAATGGCGATGCGAATCCGTGACTCTAGCTCGACCAACCCTCATGGTGATTTCGGATCAGTTCCGAGGTCCACGGATCCAGACCGAAGGTTCGCTGCGGAGAAAGCCTTCTCTTCTGTGCTCGTAAGCACGGTCCGGGAGGCAGTCGGAAATGCTCTGGGCCATAATGTGCTGGAAATTCTCACCGCGAAAGGCTTGCTTGACGACGCAAGCAACTCGAAAGAGTTTGATCGAAAATTACAATCGATATTCGGTAACGGAGCAGCGGTTCTTGAAAGAATCGTCGTCAAAGATCTCAACCGGAAACTCGGGATACCCTACAACTCGGAGGCGAGGCTTGACTACGAGAAATCCCTCGAAACCGCAAAGGAAGTCTGCTTCGTGGAGAGCAAGCTGAAATGAGCGGATCGGAAGTCTTGTCGACACTGCTCGGATCCGAGATTAGAGGAGATCTTCTAGTCCTGTTTCACAAGAACCCGGGACTCATCGATACAGCTGACGGAGTCGCCCGTCGGATCGGGAGAGCCACCGTGACGGTTATCTCTGATCTTAGGGAACTCCTGCAGTTGGGAATCCTCAAGCAGAAAAGGATTGGAAACTCTGACGTTGTATTCCTAGACCGAGCGAAAGACCGGGATCTTCTCGAGTCTGTTGCGAACCACCTGAAAACGGTAAGGATAAGTGGAGAGAAATGACTGCAGCACGTTCCAAGACCGGCGCTTCTGGGTTCGACCAACTATACCCCGGCAAAGCGGAGGAAGGTCTTCGGGTCAAGACTGGAATTGTCGAGCTTGACGAGATGCTCAGGGGAGGATTCATGCCGGGCGACGCCGTGATGCTTGCCGGAAGCGCTGGCACCGGAAAGACAACCCTCGCTCTCCAGTACCTTGTCAACGGAGTCAAGCTAGGCGAACCGGGGATCTACGTGACCTTCGAAGAGCTACCGGACCAGATCTATAGAGATGCGAAGAATTTCGGGTGGGACCTGCGAAAGATGGAAGAGGCGGATAAGTTCCGTGTGATCTGCACCTCCCCAAGTCTCATGTTGGAGTCCGGCAGCGATAGCTTGCTAGATGATGTCCTTAGGGATGTTCAGCCTCGACGGCTTGTTGTCGACTCTCTCAGTCATCTGGAGATGTTTGTGAAGAAGGATGACATGAGAATGGAAGCCTACCGCGTGATAAGGTATCTGAAGACACGGGGAGTCAGCTCGGTGCTACTCTGGGAGTCGCCTCAGATAAGCGGAGCCTCGTTCAGCGTAACTGATGTTGGGTTGAGTTTCCTTTGAAGATGCGGGGCAGTGACCATGACAAGAGGTTTAGGGAGTTCGAAATAACATCGTCAGGGATCAAGATAGAGTCAGCGTTCTCTAACTACGAAGGGATCATCAGCGGCTCGCCGAGAAAGGTAGCGTCGGAGAAGTTCATGGAAATGTTCCGCGGGGCCTCGGAGAAACAGAAGAAGGCGTAACGTGAATGCTTGACCCTGTTGTTTTACCGACGCTCTATTTCATCTCTGTTTTCCAGCTCATTCTGCAAGTAGGCGTGGTCTTCTATGCCTATCGAGTGACAAAGCTGACCGGGTCGTTTCGCGCATGGACACTGATAATCGTCGCCTTCACCATTTTGACAGTCAGAAATGTCGTCTCTCTCTTCCTCTCGTTATCTCTGCCCGCTGATCAACTGGCTTCGCTGATAGACTCGGTTGGAGTGGTCTGTCAAACGATTTGAAAACCAGTCCAAGACCCCCTAGAAAGACCGCTCCCACTCCAGACGCCGAAGCGGCCCAACGTTTCGTAGAACTGTTCAAGAAAGCTGTGAAAGGAACCAAATCCCCTTCGTAAGCCTTCGACCAAGGCGTGGAGCCTTGGATAGAGATCTGGATTTTTCTTACTTGGTTGTTTGATGCCTGATCTGAGCTAACTCTTTCTCGACCGCTACGATTCTCTTGGGACAATTGGGACAGAAAGAAGGAAGCATTGCATAGATGTTGGCGTTCAGCTGAAGAAAGGGCTGAATCATCTGGCTTACAGCCGCTGCTCCGGGGTCTGTTGGGAAGACTTTTGATCGCTGTTCCATGTCTTTCATCTTTTCCCCTACAACTGCCAGAACGGGGCATTCGCCTAGGCCGTAGACGCAGGAGTTGTCAGACTTGGGCTCCAAAACTGATCATGATAATATCGAAATAGCTTGATTAATACTTGTGCCCACGCGAGCGGTTGGACAGGTCAGCATGAGAATTTCTGGAAGAGCGGTGATAATCGACGCCAGTTCTTCAGGAGCCTCCGGAGACAAATTCCTAGGCGCCCTCATCGACCTAGGTGGAAGTCCAAAGAGTTTGGATAAAGTAGCCAGGGTTGTGGAAGATAATCTTCTTGGGGCAAGTCATGTCCATGTCAAGACGGC
Source organism: Candidatus Bathyarchaeota archaeon (assembly GCA_005883695.1). The sequence goes on from VBBV01000078.1 coordinate 2,782, forward strand.
AAGAGTAGAGAGAGGAGAGATCAGCGCACAACTGATCGAAGTAAGGTCTGAAGAAAGAGTCTCGAAAAGAAAGGCGAGCGATCTCCAGTCATCTGCTGTGAAGTGCGCAAAAGAGTTGGATCTCTCTGAGTGGGGAACTGCCTTTGTCAAATCTGTCTTGGATACACTATCCTCAGCTGAATCACGAGTCCACGGCCACTCCGTCAAAGAGGTCGAACTTCACGAGCTCGGGTCCGCTGATACTCTCGTGGACATAGTCGGTACCGCATACCTCGCGGATGAGCTCGAACTGTCGGGAGCGAGATGGTGGTGCGGTCCAATTGGAGTCGGAACGGGAGTGACAGAGTTCTCTGGGCGAACCTATCCGAATCCGGCACCTGCTGTCGCAGAGATTCTAAGATCTCACAAGTTTCCCATGAAAACCAGCAACATCCAATTCGAACTGACCACGCCTACAGGCGCTGCAATCGCGGTAAATCTAGCGGATGGTAAGGCCGGAGAAAATCCAATAATTACGCCTCATAAGATCGGGTACGGCGCCGGAGCAAAGAATCTGGATGAAATAGCGAATATCCTCCGTCTTACGATCGGAGAGCTTTCTGGGACCGATCACGCTCACGACGAGGTTGTTGTCCTAGAGACAAACTTGGACGATGTCTCGGGCGAAGTTATCGGACGGGCGGTCGAGAGGCTGATGGAAGCAGGAGCGAGAGACGTATCCATCACTCCGGTCTTTATGAAGAAAAACCGGCCAGGACAATTAATCTCGGTAATAGCTGACAAGACAAAGAGCGAACATTTGGCTGAATTGCTGATGGAAGAGACAGGGACGCTTGGGGTGCGAGAAATGCCGGTTTCGAGACACATCAGCAGAAGGGCCAGCAGCACGATCACACTCGAAGTGGGAGGAAAGAAGTTCCAGGCTAGAGTGAAGAGCGCGCTTACAGCGACCGGTCATTCCCACGGCGGGAAGGTGGAGTACGAAGATCTTCGAAGAATATCCAACGAGACCGGATTAAGTATGAGAGAGCTTCAGCAAATCGTTAAGAACCGTACTATTACGCGCGACACCTGACTTCCTGTGATTGGAAGAATGCAGGTTCGCAAGACCAGATTCGACACAAAACGGATAACCCTGACGGCATCATTGGCCGCACTCTACATAATTCCGCGGACCATACCGCTTGATAGGCTCATAGGGATATCCGGGGCCATCACATTCAGCGGAATCATAACGCCCGTCTTGGGTGTCTTCCTCGCTCCATCCTACGGAATACTCGCGGTTTTCTTGGGAACAATGATTGCTGCCTTCATTCCTGGATCGGCTGGAACTCTGAAATTCGGCGGACTCGATTTTCTCGGTGGAGCACTGAACGTAGCGCTGATCAGTCTTCTCATCCGTGGTCGTAGGACTGAGGCGACCCTAATGTACGTCGCTACGTTGGGACTCTTCGTCATCAATCCCAATACTGAGATCTTTGTTGGGACAAGCCTTCCAAACTTGGTTCCTCCGTTCCAGTGGCTTCGTCTTCCCAGTCCGCCTGTTCCATATCTCTGGCTTCATCTGGTCGCGCTCGGGGTTCTGGTGTCTCCCCTGACTCGAAACCTGCGAGATAGTTTCGTCTTTGGAGCGCGTAGAGATTTGGCCAAGGCCGTGTTTGTTGTTGCATTCATTGGAACGATGATCGAACACGTCACGGGAGGAATTCTTTTTGCTAGTATCGTTGGAGCAGGTGCGCTGGGTTTTTGGCCAGCCATATTCCTGGTTTATCCATTCGAACGAGCGATCATCGTACTCGGAGCAGTGCTAGTTTGCACTCCGCTGTTGATCGCGAGTCGCGATCTCATCGCGAGATATCCTTTGCAGGAAACCTAGATACTAGTATGAGACTAGCGAGGCAAGAGGTCAGGACGCCAGGATTTCCTTCTTCGGCTCTCTCTTGGCTCTTTTTCTGCCTCTCGGAGGAGAGGCTAGCGCGGTTTTGTGAGCATTAGCCTTCTGTGACTTCAGTGCTTCCTGCTTGACAAGCTCGGAGAATTTGTCTGCGCCTGTTGCGATCGATGCGAGGGCCAGACTCGTGGTTTTGGCCGCGACGGTTCCGAAGGCAGCTGCCAGTTTTAGTCCTGAAGCGAATGCGGCAAGAGCGAGATCCTCTGCGGCCTTGATAGAATCTTTGGAGGGCGAGCTTTCTCGGTTGCCCTGAGAATCGCTATTTGATCTTGTTCTTGTCGCGACCTTGCGAGACTTCCTCCGGGGCAACAGATGGTCGCAAGGGTCCTTGAGTTTCATTCTTATTTAAGATGGGGAGCGGTCGGCTGAGTTCCACGGCTCTCCAACCCCTCCACTTGACCAGCCTCCCAAGCGTCAGGATTCAGCATTACATCCTAAGCACGGTTCTCTTCCCAAGTCTATTCTGCTTTAGGCTTGTTTTCCTTCTTCGTCCGCGAAAATAGATGTGATAATCGATAAGCCTTCGGATGTACTTGTCGGTTGTGTTCGTCCCGTTCCTCAGAAGAATTGAAGGTCTCGCCACACAATCTGCACTTGAATTTCTTCTCTTGCAACATACCCTCGTGTATGTCCTTTCTAATTCTTAAGAGTTCTTGGGCCTGTCACCTTTTCACCGTACTGTGTCTGGCCTCGGCACGCAGGAGTCGTTATATCACTCGGCGCCCAAAGTGGCGAGCGATCGAGAGTGATGCTTACTCACGTGACGATTGTCGTCAAAGACCAGAACGCAGCCCTGGAGTTCTATACCAAGAAGATGGGCTTCGAGAAGAAGGCCGACTACCAGAATCCTGGTCAACCGCGGTGGCTCACTGTTGCGCCGAAAGGGCAGGCTATCGAGATGGTCCTGTACCAGGCGGGGTCAATGACGGACCCTAAGGTACCTACGAGTCACGATCTGCCAGGAATCGGGACACGCTGGGTGCTTGAGGTCGATGACTGCGGAAAGACATTTGCTGAGCTGAAAGCGCGCGGAGTGAAGTTCTTGGACCTGCAGCCTCGCGAAGAGGGTTGGGGTTTTGCAGCCGATCTCGTCGATCCTGACGGCAACCATTTTACGATTCATGAGACGCGCAAGCCCTCCGCGACCACGGATTGGGCTAAAACAGGCAAGAAAGTATAGAGGACCTCACCCTCTAAAGAATTTCAGCAGTCATCAGAACCTGTGTACCCATCTTCCAGCCGCTAGGTTGGACTATCCTATTATCGTCGTTCTCTCAATGCGTCTGGAGAGACAATCGGATTGGGAAAGGAATCTGAACAAACCCCGCGTGAGAAGGCAGAAAAAACTCTGCTCGCCATCAAGGAGTTCAAGCGGTATCTGGAAGGTGTGGAGAAAGACCTCAGCGGCATGTCAAAGAAATTCTCGAATAGAGAGATCGCTCAAGGTGTCGGTTTCGCAGCAACCGGAATTCATGAAGCCTTAACCTATTTAGGCATAGTCAAGAAGGTGGTCGAGAAAACCGAGCGGATATTCGCCAAGAGAAACCATGTCTCTGATAAAGAGACTGACGGGCCTCTCCGAGCTTCAGGAGACCCTCAGTAAACAACGGTTCACAATGGAGGCGCAATTTTCGGAAACTATTTCCGTTTGCGAATGGCGATGGCTAGGAAGGCTCATACTATTGCGACGAGGAATCCTATGATTGCACAGGCGACCGCTATCGTTGGGGAAACGCCTACAGGCTTGTACAGGTTCTCAGCGTTTGGATTATTCTGAACCATTGCGTCGCCCTATCTTACCGGCGCCGACAGCCATTCCAACTGTGAATTGGACGAGTTCGCTAGCCCCAAGCGGCAATCCCCGATTGCGACAGTATTTCCTAGGCGAGTAACATTATCGCGAAATATTCCTCATCGGCTGTGCGGTAGAGGCTTGGCAGTCAGTTCCGTCTCCACAAGCAGTCTCAGGGGCACTCGTGGATGGCTCCTCGTCATGATACTTCTCATAGGAGTCTTCTCGACTGTTGAAGCTTACACGGGCGGAAAGCTGCCTATTCGCCTCGAGCTCGTAGCCGCATATCCCACTCCACCGCTTGTTAGAGGCTGGGGCGGGATATTCGCAGACAGTTCAGCCCTCCAGGCCAACCTAGATATAATCAAGGGGAGGGGCTACAATGGCTTCCGTTGCATGATTTACAATTCAGACCTGGGCAGAACCCCTTCTATTAGTTCGATAGTTAACGCTGTCAACGTTGCCAAGGCTAACGGATTATGGATTATCCTCGACCGCCACGCTTACACTGACAGTTTCGACACCGACCCTCTCTGGGATCAGGTTGTAGCGGCTGTCAAAGACCTGTACGACCAGATAATCTGGCAGCCCCAGAACGAGCCCGCCTACAGCATGTCCACTCTGACCACAATGTATCAGAACTGGATAAACAAGGTAAGGGCTACGGGAGATACGCACTGGATTGTCGTCAGCATAGACTATCAGGGCTTCGGAGCGCCAGGAGACTCTGGCTTCCTGTCCCAATTCCCGCAGGTCACAGATCCCCTCAACAAAATATTCTACGATTTCCACGACTACTACTTCTACCAGTACCATCCCGCGTGGAGCGTATCTGATGCCCAAGCCTATGCGGACCAAGTGCCCGTTGCAGTAAACAGTCTCATCTCAGCGTATGGGCGTCCGGTGCTTATTACGGAAACCGGGGCTGATGCCTCGGGGGGCGGTGGTTGGCCTCCGGACACAGTGGTCGCGGGAAGCGCGGGTTATGCGCCAGAATCTCTAGCTTATGTCAGCAGAGAAGTCTCGGACTTGGACGCGATCAAGACGGGCTACATGCTCTGGACCGCGGACGACTGGACAGGCACCCAGGGCGCAGGAGCCACGGGAGCCCTGAACATCTGGGGCCAATACCTTCCCCTTCCAGCCAGTTCTCTTAGCCCTCCGCTAACCGGGTCCTTCAACTATTCGCCGAGTTCTGTGTTCCCGAATACCACTGTCACTTTCATCGCGACAGCCTACAATGGTACATCCCCTTACACGTACAAATGGGCGTTTGGAGATGGGACGACAGGGACTGGTCAACAAATGACGCACAGGTTTTCGACACTTGGAACCTACAACGTGACTCTCACGGCTACGGATGCGGCCCAGGGCCAATTCACGACCAGTCAGTCCATAGCGGTGATACAACCTCCGCCCTCTTCTGGCTGGATAGATATCGTCTATCAGAACACGGCTCTTTTCACCCTCGGTACAGTGGCACTGATAGCGGCTCTGGCTTTGACTGTGTGGGCCAGGAGGAAGCGTCGCAAAGACTTGGGCCGGTAGAAATGACATTCTCTCCAATTTCACCTGAGCTGGCCGCAGATTTTCCTGTGACCTCTGAATCTTGGGTGCTGTTGAAGATTACAATTTTCCCTGACTAAGTGTCCAGTACAGCTTGGATCCCAGTGTGTTCTAGAGACGTAGCCCGCAGAAGATCGACCATGTATTCGGCGCGATAACCAGAATTCGAGAAAGAGTACAGTCGAGCGGTGGCGTGGGTTACAAATCGTAAATGAATCCCCGAGCAGGACTGTGTTCTGTGTTAAGAAATGGCCTCAGATACTAAGAGTAGAGAGTCGTGGACTGAACAAGAAGATTCGGGGAGAAGCCTTACCCCGATGAACCAGCTAAGACTATCAAGGGTTTTCCGGTTCAACGACCCACAAACAGGCGCTCCGCAGATCTCAGACTTTCCAGACTCGAATCCCACGGGGGATACACCGCTAGAAATACGGATGAAACACTTCACGGAAATCGAGAACTTCAGCTTTCTCGCACATGTCCTTGGACATGAGCTTGGGGGGACAACTCCCAGGCCGATTCGGACAGTCGTGGACCTACAGGTTCCCGACGACGAGTTTCAAAACTATGTCAATACAGCGAAGACCGTCTCTCTAACAGATGAAGAGCTCGCGGACACGGTTCTCGACGTTGGAATAAACTGGGAGCATTTTGTTGCTTCGAACGACAACCTGCTTATTCCTGAGCATCCGTTGAAGATTACTGATGTTCAGATGCAGGAGAAGATTGACTCGCTTGACTTCATCACCGAGGCATTTGTCAAGGAGATCAATCTCCGCAGCTTCGAGAAGCAAACGGGAACTAAGACTAAAAAGGGCCACGAGTAATCCGGGATTTCGGGCTACATAGTCAGCCCCCTTATTCTCATATTTTTCTTTGTTCGGAAAGCCGTTATTGGCTGACGCCTGTCTAATCGTGTGAAGCGGGCAAATAGGCATCGTGAACCGACTCATAGTGGCATGAAATTGGGCTGAGCGAACGCTGTGATGCCTGGCTGTGTTTTACGATTCCGAGTGGATTCTCGCGTGGTCCGGATTAGCTTCCAGACTCTGGAATAAAATTAAGTAGTCAAGCTCCAAGTCGAGAATACCAATACAGGAATTGGATGATTAGAAGAATGGCCATACCGAAACCTGCGTCACCTGTTGAATCGGAAATCTTTGATCTGTTCAAGGAAGCGGACCCTTCTGGAGCTTACATAAACGGGCTGAAAGAGTATGCTGGCAAGATCTTCATTCCTTCGAGGAAGAATCTAGATAGGCTTTCTAGGCGGGTCGAAGAGTTGCGGTTGAAGGCGGAGAACAAGTCGCAGCTCAAGGTCCTCGATTCAGGGTCTGCGTGGGTTACGTTGAATGAGCCGCATCAGGTTGTTGAATGGGTGTTGAACGCGTTCTTTGGTTACATGATCAAGGAAGGCATCATCGACAGACACATGAAGGCGCTTACTCGAAACGGCATTAGGGCGGTACAAGCGGCCACCATGGAGGCTGCAGGTAAGAACTGGCCGACGGGGCTGCGTTTGCTTGCGTTGATTCGTTGTGATGGTCTGCAGGAGATTATCCGGACGATCAAGAAGGAGACTCAGGATAAGCAGCTGAAGGAGGGGCTTGATGATCTTTCTGAGGTAACGAGGAAGTATGCTTCGATCTTCCGGGTTAAGGGTTTCAAGAACCAGGGTTTTGACGAGGTCTACCGGATCATCAAGAAGCAGGGTGCGGATCTTGGCCGGAAAGAGATCTATGCTCAAGCGCTGCAACGTCTCTGGGATTATTCCGAGACGCCTGGTGAGTTGGAGGCGAAGGGTCTCAAGTATCTTGAGAGAGAGTTTCCAAGGTTCCAGCGGATTATGGCTAAACTGGCAAAGAAGTACGGTGTTGCTTCGAATGCGGAAAAGGTGTCGCAAGCGATCAAGGCCAAGAGAGCGGTTAAGGTCAATGAGGTTATTCCGTATCTCGCGGATCTTCGAAAGCGAGTTGTCAAGGTCGTCAACAAGAGTATTGTCAAGGTTAATCCGAACTATGATGCGAAGGTGATCGAGACACCGTCGTATCTGACGGCGATATTTCCGAGCGGCGGCGCATTCTTCTTCGACACTCTCACGAATAAACCACAACAATTGTTCATCTGTACTACGGACCCGCGTCGCGATCCTAGCACGGCTCCTGGCGAGTTACTCAATCTCCTTGTGCATGAGGAGTATGGTCATTGTGTTCACGCGTCGAACTCGTCCGTCGGGTATGGGGCGAAGCCGAGCTTGGTCGATATGCTCTGGTCTCCGCTCGGAGGGGCAATCTCGGAGGGTATCTCGTTCCAGCGGGAGATTGAGTTCCAGGATGTGATGGAGAAGCTGAAGACGAGAAAGGGTCTCAACGCGGATGAGAAGGCGTTGGTGAATTTCTATGAGAAGCATGGAGGATTCGATAATATTGCGGAGGAGTACGAGTTCTATACGTGGATGTGGCGTATCGTACGGTTCCTACGGATCATCGGTGACGCGAGGATCAACTCTGGCAAACAGGGTCTTGTGGAGTTTATCGAGTGGGCGAGTAGGAAGACGGGCTTGTCAAAGAGCATGGTCTACCACCAGCTGTTCCCAGCGCACCAAGGGAACGGGCCAGGATACGCGTCCACATACGCCATAGTAGGCGAGAG
>VBBV01000079.1 GCA_005883695.1 Candidatus Bathyarchaeota archaeon
AAGCCCGTTGATCTGTATCTTGCCCAGTCCAAGGTTCGTGTCTTCCAGCGCTGAGTGGACCAGGTTTTCCAGACTCTGCCTGCTCTGCTCGCCTGTGGGCCCGATGCTTTCTCTGAAAATACTCCCCTCGTGCACACCTATCCCGCTAGCCAAGTAAGAGAGGAACGGTGCTGACTGATCTCCGACTAGTCGTTCGAGGGCCTCCCGCATAATCCGGATTACATCTCTCCTTAGAATGATCATTTTCTGTCCGAAAAAGGACACTTCTCCTTTGTTGTCGTTGAAGCGGAGTTGGTTCACTGATCCGACAAGTCTTCGAAGGTCATAACCGGTAGAACGTTTGGGGTTAGTTTGCAATCTTTGTTGCTCCTGATAATTCTCTCTCCAATGTTTCCACCGCCTCGCCTACTTTCTTGGCGAAGGAGGAATCGGGATTATCTACGACGAACACGGATCTGCTCAGGTTGTTGATGACGTCCAGCTGAAACTCGAAGGCTTGCAGGAATCGCGACCTGAACAACTGGGATAGTTCCTGGCCAACCTTTACCGCGTCCTTGATCCGGACACCAGGCGGAATCATGTTCAAGGTCAGGAAGGTGGGCTTCTCGAATGTTTCTGCCAAGAGAACCATCACAGCGGTACCGAACAAGTCTTGCTGATCGACCCTTGACACTAGAACAAGAGCATCGCAGCAACCCATCGCAAGAACAGTATCATTCTCGACTCCCGGGTGAGTGTCGACTATTATGTAGTCAAGCTTGTTCTGCTCGCCAACCTTCTGTATTGTATCCTGGAAAATTTCGACTTCGAGACCAGACTTTAGCAAGCGAAGCATATCCTCTACCTTGTTGCTGGCGGGGCAGAAGAACAGTCCTCCTTTCTTGAGGTTGAACCTCTCTGTCAGATCTATCACTACATCCGCCGGTGTCGCGTCTCCAAGAAATATGTCTGTGAGCGTTGCCTTGATCTCACTCTTCTTCAAGCCGAAAAGCACGTGTAAACCCGGTCCGGAAAGGTCGAGGTCCATGACCCCAACTCTGCGGTTCCTGGCGAGAACGGCTGCAAGGTTCGCAGTAAGGGTTGTTTTTCCAGTTCCTCCCTTGAAAGAGTGAACAGCTATTACCTTGGTCATTCTTTATCCTTCTTCAACTGGTCCTTCACGGACTGGAAGAACTCCTGGTTCTCGATCCGTCCCGCCTCCGCCTTGACAGCCTCGAGATCAATCTTCAACCTCGCATGCGTCACCTTGTGTCTCCTGAAAGCTAGGAAAGTACCAATCAATAGCGCCGCGATTAGCGCTGCAAGTATTCCGAAATAGTACAATGGAAAAGAGACGTTACTACTCGACTGGATCGGCTGAACAGTAATCGGGTTGGAAGTCGCGGATTTGGTGGACCCGCTGTTGTCGTGCACAGTCACGGTGATCGTATAGGTCGCCGAAGACGCTCCACTCGCTAGTGAAAATGTGTGGCTGTCGGTTGTTGGAGGGCCAGATATCGTGTCAATGGTCCCATCACCCCAGTCCACAGTCGTGGTTGCAATCGTCCCGTCCGGGTCAGAGGCTGAAATCGTAAGGATTACTGCCTGTCCAGATACGGCAGTCGTCGAGGATTGCGTTAGCGAAACGACGGGAGGTCTGTCTGTGATAGTTACCGTCTGGGTATCCACAGCGGTCGAGCCACTGTTATCTGTAACGTTGAGTTTCACAGAAAATGTGCCGGCGACGGAATAGCTGTGAGAGGGGGTGGCTCCTGATCCTGTGGATCCGTCACCGAAGGTCCACGCATACCCCACGATGGTCCCGTCGGGGTCGAAACTCGCAGTTCCATCGAAACTGACTGAGGAAGATGAGAGAATGGTTCCACTCGTAAAAGTGAAACTAGCTGTAGGGATCCTGTCCTGCAACTGGATAGTCTTCGTCGCTTTTCCAGAATTTGCTGGCGATGCTGAGTCGGCCCCGGACACGGTCAGCGACCACAAGCCTCCGGGCTCGTTACCTGGGGTGTATGTTCCGACCCAGAGGTTGAGGGTTGAATCAAAGACTAACTGAGTTATTGTATCATTGTATCCACCTCCCGAGAAAAGGAGGAATGCGGATGCTTGGCCCGTTTGGTCGGTTAGTTCTGCTAGGTCTGGGTATTGGATTGTGGAATTGAACCTGATCTGTTCGCCTATTGCAAAGTAAGATTTTGAAGTAATCGTTATCGTGAGGGTGGCTATCTGGAGCTGGGGCGATGTCGTTGCGGGCGTGAGACCCGGGCCCGTATTTCCGAATCCGTCATCAAACCCATTGATCCCTAGCGACGCGGTCCACGCGCCCGTTTGGTTGTTAGGAAATGTCTTGTAAGTTGCGTTGAAGGTCTGGGCGACGCTGTCGTACACTGTTGTAAGGGATACGCTGTTTCCACCTGGGCTTGTCAGAACTATTAGGGCTGTTCCAGTGTCAGCGTACTGTCCGTCTGGGTAGGATGGCCTGAAAGAGAATGACATCCTCTCCGTTCTCTGATACGAACTCTTGCTAGACGTTAATGTCGGAATTGACATTGAGGCGGCCCTTACAACGAAACCTTGAGCGTCAGCGGGGCTCTTCGCTGTGCTTTTGCCTGTTACCGTGACCACGTAGTTGTCGAGGACCGCGTTTCTAGGAATCTTCCAAGAGTCTGTGACCAGTCCTGCAGACGATGCTGTTGTTGTATCGTTGAGAACTACTGTCGAGCTTGTCTGAGTTCTGATGATAACCGTTGCTGTCTCTGAGGGATTGTATCCACTGGCCCTAATTCCTACCGTTTGCGTTCTTTGATATTCGGTATGGTCAGTGAGAATGAAGTAGAAGCCGTTCGGTGTTGTGGCGACGGGGTTGCTGGCGGGGGGCGGCGTCAGCTGGTTGACCCAGCCGACATAAGCTGGTTGTCCCACAAGAGAGTTCGTTCCGAGACCGACAAACGCGGCACTCGGGTATGCTAGGATGATCCCAAACTGGGTCTCACCTAGAGAAGTTGTATAGTTTTCCACTATCGAGGTCCATATCTTTGTTGAGGGGTCTCGAACATAGAAGTTGAACTGGTACTTTGTTCCCGGAAGAGCTCCCGAAACGCTCAGAATTAGATTGATCGAGTATCCTTCTTGCGTTATGAAGGGCAAAGGTGTAAGCGTATACTGTGTTCCCGTCGTAGGAGCGTGAACCGCGGGGAGACCCGTGAAGGCGAATGTGCTGAGGGCGGAGAGAACGAATAGGACAGCGTACCTAGTTGCCTTGACTTGTCGCACCTGACTGCTCCCCGCGAAACAGAACCTGTCGAACGAGAACCAACACGGAACTAAAGTGTCACGTAACTTCGAATGAGCGCCAAAGGTACCGAGCTCCCTCGCCAAAGCCAGGCAATCGGGGTGCTTCAGCGAACTGAACTGTTCGACGGAGAACCAACTAGGCCTCCGAAGAAACCAATAAAGGGACGCACCCAACTATGAGGCTTTATCATGTCAAAAGTGACGAAACTGGATGATGATGCAAGGAAAATCCTGGAAGGCAAGAACTTCATCTTTCTCGCAACTGTGAACCCTGATGGCTCTCCTCAGGTCACTCCGACATGGGTCGATACCGATGGTCACTATGTGCTCATCAACACGGCAGTGGGTCGAATCAAGCATAGAAATATCAAGAAGAATCCACAGGTTGCTCTTGCGATAACCGAACAGGGCAATCCGTACAAGCTTGTCATGATAAAAGGACGTGTTATCGAAGAGGTAACTGGACACGTGGCAGAAGATCACATCGACAAGATGGCGAAGAAGTATACCGGTGCGGAGAAATATCAGAACAGGAGACCTGGTGAGAAGAGAGTCCTCCTGAAGATCGAGCCGCACCACGTTTCCCGAATGCGGTAAACGGCCTAGGAAGGCTAACCAACAACTCAACGTCGGCCCTTCCCGACGCCAGCCCCATAGCTGGCAAAACAGTTCTACAGCTAGAAGCTCACGCAACAAACTGGACAGATTTGTAGCGACTTCTGTGAGAGTCTATCGGTGCAAGGGTTTGCAGTTTGGAATGCTAGGTGACTTCTATGACGCGTCCAGTTTGGGCTTGGTACTGGTATCGTATGATTCTTTTCACGCAGTCTCCGTTCCAGCACTGGTAGACCCTATCTCCGTTGGAGAACAATTCTCGCATGATCATAGGCTTGCCGCATCCGACGCAGTGGAAAGCTCCTGATCGTCGCTCGTCGAGCAGGAGACGGAGATCTATACCTCTAGTATCCGCTTCTTTCTTCATATACTGGCGGTAGGTAAGAGTGAGTGCCTGCCAGTAAGCAGCGTTTTGGGGGGTGGTCTCGTATTCGAAATTGCGGCCAGCGACGACAGGCGGGCTGTAGCCTTCTGCGACGTAAACCGGGTTCTTGGAGTAAGGTACCTTGATCCTCGGTCCGCCGCTGAGGGGAGCTGCATGGCTAGTTGGGACCGGGTAGGAATTGTCATGATGAACGGGAGGATGATGGGTAGTGGGCACTGTTAGCCCTTCTAGCCCCAAGGTTTCGCGAGGGCTACTTCTTTTTGCTAGTACGAGGCTTTTCCGACGTCAGTACAGGCACCGGGAGTGGAACCTCTACGATCCCGGCGGGAGTAACCTGGAAGGTAACCCAGTAGGTCTCATGAGGTGCGCCTTTCATCTTCCGTATCCGAAACTGTTTGACAAGCAGCCCTCTCTCAGCGAACCCGGGGTTGAACCTCACATCAACGATCCCATCCACCACGTAAAACAATAGATCGTCGAGATCAGCGTATGCCCGTAACGGTGTGTGGTGGGAGCAAAAGAAGGGAACAAGACGTTCCTTCGGACCCTTAGCCCTCCACGACTTCACCCCGTCAAGCATGTGAAATACGAGCGGCCTCTCTTCTTGGACCAGAGTAAACATTTCCGTCAAAGAATCAACGAAGACGGCGCCTCTTCCCATCATTTTCATCTCTTCCATCATCGTATAGAGCGCGCTCGTCACCGAGTGGAGATCCTTCGGATCCTTCACAAAGTGAGAGTATTTTGGAGTTTCAACTGGTTCCATTCTGAATGAGAAACAGTCCAGAAATCTAAGCTGCCCAGAGTCCAAGTATCGGTTAATGTTCCAGTCGAAGGACTCCATGTCTTGTTGTAATGCTATTGGGGGTCCTTCGAAGTTCATGTAAATGCAGGGTTCTTTTTCTATCTTGAGCATGCTGTAGAGGAGTTGTTCCATCAAGACAGACTTTCCTGTTCCAAGGTCTCCTGCCAGAATTGTCAGGCTGTTTCGGGGTATACCCTTTGGAAGGACTTTGTCCACGGCCTCGATCCCGGTCTCAAACGATTTTGGCAGCAAAAGCACTCCTTTCGGGTCTCATCGTCGATGTTGTCGAGATAAAGGATGTTGTAACTGTCTTGACTGCTATTCTCAACGCTAGGTTCGCGCAGTCACCGCCGTACCCGGTTGAAATTTGTTTTTGAGGATTCAGATCTGTAGTCTACTGGGACGAAGAGACTGGAACAAAGAAAATCAGGGAGATGCGCAGGATCATAGTTTCAGCGTATCTGGGCCGCTATTGTCCTGATGAAGGATTTGTCGAGAGCGCCAGCCTCGTATAGGTTCACCATGGTGTTAGTGCTTGCCTCGCCGCTTAGTCTTCCCTGGTCGCCTCTAATATGTCTCCATTTCAGTTGCGTGTGCCCACTTTTGGAGTTGTAGATGATTCCGAGAACGTAGCTGACGCGGACGAAGCTGATATCGTTCGCCCGGCCCAAGGTCACTTTATCCTCAGCCTCAACGTACATTGTTCCCAGCTCGCGGGCGCGTTCTGGGAAGACCGAAAAGTCTGCTCCGTACTCGTTTGGAATGAAGGAACGACACGTGCTGGTTATCATGAATCTCCGAAAACTTTCCAGCAGGCATGTTGTTTCCAGTTTAGCCATTCTCTAACGCCCGAGCTCTTCGGCTCAGGATAGAAAGCGCAGGCTGAGGCTATTAACTTCACTCCTTAACACACACACTTTCCACCGTGCCCGCACTTAGAACTAAAAAGATGGGTCAGGGGGAACGTACCAGACTTCTTTTCTACCCCCTAACTTATCTTTCCCCGAGCCATAGATTTCACGAGTCAAGGTGTTGTAAGTGGCCATTCTCGTCCGGGTCCCAGTGCCGATTCTAGAGGACCTCGTCGAGGCCGCAATCTCGAAACAGGGAAACATATACCGTGCAGAACTCGCTAAGCTAATTGGTGCGTCCAAGGAATCGCTTGATGGAAAAACGTCCCTTTACTTGATCAGTCTCATGAAGCTCTGTGGTTTCGCGGAGGCAGACATGGCCAACGTGTTGAGAAAGTCGAAGATCGTCAACCAGAGAGGGGCGGTAACCCACGATATTTCCGCGGGGGACGAGCTGAAAGGAGTCATCGATAATGCCTTAGAAGGATTCCAGTTGCTGATTTCCGAGAGCTTCAAACCAATAGAGCACGAAAAAGAGGATTTGTTCAACCCGGCAGCGTACAGAAAGAAGAACCCCGAAAAATGAAGGTCCAAAACCCTCCGGAAACAGGGGTAAGACAGAAACCAGTCTACGGTGGATCCCTTCCTCCTTAGTCTAGCCAAGAGTCTTATCACGAGGAATCGAAGAGAAACTAACGAGAACCGCGTTATAGTCGTGAAGATGCGGATAAATAGGTAAAACTAGGTAAGACTATTAGCTGAGAGATAATTGTCGGCTCAGAGAACGGCTCAGGAAGAAGACCCTGTAGCGACGCTCGCGGAAGGGTTGAGCATCTGGGTTGGAAAACTAAGTGACCTTGTCAAGAAGGTCGTTGACACTGGGCCGATTCGAAACGTGATCAACTGGGCCCGGATGTACTCTCTCTGGCCGGTCAACATTACAACCGCCTGCTGTAGCGCCGAATTCGGGGCAGCCAGCGGCGCACGACACGACCTCGAACGATTCGGAGTTTTGCCAATAGGTTCTCTCCGTCAGTCAGACCTCATTGTGATCGAAGGGACCATCACAAAAAAGATGGCGAAACGGCTCCGGATGATCTACGACCAGATGGCGTTGCCCAGATATGTGATCGCAATGGGAGACTGCGCTATGTCCGGCGGCCTATTCCATGATTCCTATAGCATAGTGAACGGCGCGCAAGAGTTTGTTCCAGTTGACGTCTACGTCCCCGGTTGCCCGCCCAGACCAGAAGCTTTGGAGCAGGCAATCATCATGCTTCAAGAGAAGATTCGAAGATCAAAGGTGTACGAACAAGGATGAGCCTCTCCCATGAAAGAGAAGATGATCTCATCCGGAAACTGAAGGAAAACTTTCCCAGCGACATTAAGGAAACAAACATCATCCGTCGCGGGAGGCTTGAAGTGACCGCCACCCCCGAAAAGATCAAAGACGTGGCGGTATTTCTCCGAGACACGCTTGGGTTCGACCATCCGAATGGTGTCTCTGCGGTCGACTACAACCGAGAGTACAGGTTCGAGATAGTCTACCATATCTCATCGATTCGCATCAAGGAAATGCGAGATCTGGTTCTCGACTTGAAAGAGTCAGTTCCGAGAAACGCTCCCAAAGTGGGATCTCTAGTCTCGGTCTGGTCTGGCGTCGAGAACTATGAGAGAGAAAGCTTCGAGATGTTCGGAATAACATTCGATGGCCATCCGAGATTGGAGAAGCTGTTTCTTACCGATAACTGGGACGGGCCCCCTCCTCTCCGGAAGGACATGAGATTCCCTACGGACTGAGGCGACAATGTCAGCACCCGCGAAGCCTGTTCCCCTAACAACCGTTGAGTCCACTGAGACCTCCGACTCTGGAGCTCAAACGCTCACGTTGAGCGTTGGTCCTCAGCACTCCGGCTCCGGACACATGCGGCTGATCGTAGAAGTGGACGGAGATATCATCGTCAACGTTGCCCCGGACCCCGGCTATGTTCACAGGGGCATCGAGAAGATCATCGAGCTTAGAAATATCATCAAGAGCATACCCGTCATCGAGAGACCATCGATCATCGACGCTTCAAACCTCAACCATGCATGGGTAAGATCAATCGAGGAGATTCAGGGGGTCGAGGTCCCGCGAAGAGGGCAGTATCTTAGAACCCTCCTGAACGAGATGAACAGGATAATGAGCCATCTCTACTGGCTCTCCATCTACGGCGTGTTCCTCGGACACACCACAATGTTCATGTGGCCCCTCGGTGACAGAGAGCTATTCATCGATCTAGCCGAGAAACTTACCGGAGCCAGGATCACCTACTCCTACCTTGTGCCAGGTGGGGTCCGGCGCGATTTGCCACCAGGGTTTGCTGAGGAGGCTGTCAAGAGAACGGAGTATTTCGAGAAACGTCTGAAGGAGTACGATCGGATATTCTTCAACAACCCCTTGTTCACATCCCGCGCGAAAGGAATCGGGGTACTATCAAAGGAGAAGTCGATCGAGCTCGGCTGCACAGGGCCGACGCTTCGAGGATCGGGTGTCGACGCCGATCTTCGCAAGGACGAGCCTTATGCTGCCTACCCCGAACTCGACTTCGAGGTCTCAACGCGGCCCGATGGCGATTCCTTCAGCCGGGCGATGGTCCATATGGACGAGATGCGAGAGAGCTGCAAGATAATCCGCCAGATCGTCAAGAAAATTCCTGCAGGACCCATCAGGAGAAAGGCCCCCATAGTCCTGCCTCGGGGGGTTGCATATGGAAGGGTCGAGTCGGCTAGGGGCGAATGTAGCTTCTATCTCATCGGAGAAGGCGGAGACAAGCCCTACCGGGCACGATACATTACGGGATCGTACAGAAACATGGCGGCGATACCCGCGGTTCTGCTTGGAAACCGTTTGGCGGACATGCCCACGGCCTGGTGGAGTATAGACTATTGGCCGGTAGAGGCGGACAGGTAGAAGAGCGATGGCCCCGATCATCGGCAAAGCGAAGGCGGCTGTTGACATCTCGATCGCGTACT
>VBBV01000080.1:0-2942 GCA_005883695.1 Candidatus Bathyarchaeota archaeon
GGTCTCATCAGTACCCAGCCTCGGCAGCCTGCAGCATCATCCACGAAACGGCTACGAATCGTGTCGGGGAAGGCTTGTGTTACCAAAACGGAAGCGGGCCAGGGACACCAATCGCGCTTTCTCGTGAAAAGCCGAGAAGATCACGAGGCTATGGTTACGTGCCAGAGACGAGACGAAAATGACCCCTCTTCACCTTGGTTTCTGACGGAGTAAGCGGACGGATTTCGTCCATCAATCCTCTAACTTCGATTTCTAACTTCTCCTCAGAAACGGTAACCCTTATTAGAAATTCGGCCGCGACCGAGCCTTCGGCGGGTTCGTGGGCCCGTAAACCGGACACGCACACTGGTCTAGTCGGGCAGCTCAGCCAGGTAGAGCAGCAGACTCTAAGGCTGAAGCTCTTAACCTGAAGGACGAGTCCATCCGACTCGCCCGGGGAATGGTCGAGGGTTCAAATCCCTCCGGGCCCGCCACATGCAAAGAGGCTTTGTACTTGGGGCTCAGCGTTTGCTAGTGCACAGCCAAGGAGCCGGGAGCACTCAGGATGTCAATTCAAAGTAGCCCGTTCGTTCAACGCCTAATCCACTCCTACATTCGATCCAATTTTGTGATTCCCGTCAGATTTCGAGGTTTGAATATCAGGATCAGACCTTTCTCATACGATCCAGTGGTCATGTATTCTCTCCTCATTAGAAGGATTTATGGAAACGTTCCAAGAGGATGTTCAGTTGTTGATGTTGGTGCGCATGTCGGAATCTTCTCACTGTATTCTGTTCTCTCCGGTTCCAAGGAAGTTTTGGCTTTCGAACCCGAGTCCCGCAACTTCCAGCTCTTGTACCAGAACTTACACTCCAATCGTCTCCACGAGCGAATTCATTCCTTCAACATGGCAGTCTGGTCTAGCGAAGGGGAACGAACACTGTTTACATCTCGAGGGTCAGCTTTTCATGGGTTCTTTCCCGATAAGCTTCACGCGGGGGGCTTTGAAAAGGTAAGATGCATAGGAATTAACACCATACTAAAGCAAGTCGAGCCGCCGGTCCTACTCAAGATAGATGCTGAGGGCTCCGAGTACGAAATCATCGAGCATACGACAAACGAGAGCCTGGAAAAGTTGCAAAGGGTAGCACTAGAATATCATGTCGGCAACCCTGACCTAAGGGACCGGCTTCCTCGTCTTCTAGGATTCTTGCGCACACGAGGGTTCACGGTTTCTCTACGACAGGACCACCCAATCCTAATCGCGACCAAAGGCGTCTAGACTCTAGCAACATGACCATGAGCCCTTCATGAAGGGCTTCTCTTCCGAACGGTTATAGCCCGCGAAGACATAATCACTCCTGTGCAGACGACAAACACGCCTCTCTCAAACGACCTAGTCCGCGAGTTCGTAATCGCGGGCCATGGAAATCTGGAGAAAGTACGGAAAATGCTTGCGGAGAAACCGGATTTACTTAACGCAGCGTACGCTTGGACCGAGACCGATCATGAGACCGCGATTCAAGCCGCAGCCCAAGTGGGCAGCGTTCCCGTTGCGACGTACCTACTCGAAAGAGGAGCGCCTCTCGAAATCTGTACCGCGGCCATGCTTGGACGTAGAGAAGAAGTGGAAAAGCGAATCAGAGAAGACCATAAGAACATCAACTCGACGGGAGCCCACGGAATTCCGCTCTTGCCCCATGCAGCTTGGAGCCGCAACCTCGAACTTGTTCAGTACTTGTTCCGAAACGGAGCAAAAACCGGATCGTCTTCCGCCCTACACAATGCAGTTACCAGAGGTTACTATGACTTAGTCGTCTGGCTGGTCGAAAACGCGAGTCCAGACCTCAATTCGAAGAACTTTCAGGGGAAGACCCCACTATTGGTGGCCATCGAAACGAAGCAGGAAACCGTTGCTCAATTCCTAAGAAAGCTTGGCGCCAAGGAATAGTTGGCCACGCAATCTCAAACGTTGCAGCCAGTCACGTTCCAGCGCGTTATGTCAGAGGTCAGACTAACCGGTTGAAACTTCGCAAGTCTGTCGAGAAGGGTCAACGGCGACCCTCTTGCTCCAAACACGGAGCATATGATGGACCCTACTGCCCTGTGTGCTATGAGCGCGCCATGAGCGGCGACACCACCAACGAGACTGTGCCATCGAGCTAAAATAATCCCGGTCTTCAACTCATCCCCTCATCATAGTGATTATTCAAAATTGTCCATCCACAAACGGAGCTTCAATTGACCATGGACACTTGCTGTGGCAAGAGATAGTGAGAGTGTATTGAAGACAATCGCTCAGAACGAGACAGCAAGAATCCTTCCGGATTACTCGAAGGACTTTGAGACTCTAGAGAAGATGGAATGGGCGTTTTCGAAAGGAGATGTTGATTTTTTCAGGTCAGTCCTTGACGGTAGACCGAGCCTGCTGCTTCGAATACATGCGGTATGCATGCTGGCGGATATGAAAGATGAAAGGGCGGTTCCGGCACTCTGCGAGACATTGAAGGAAGATCCAAGCCCGCTGGTAAGACATGAGGCTGCATTTTCTCTGGGTCAGCTGGAATTCACGTCCGCAGTCCCGGCCCTCCTGGAAGCCATGGCGAACGACGAGAGCGTCCTCGTAAGGCATGAATCAGCGGTGGCTCTAGGGTCTATCGGAGACGAGACAGCTCGCTCGGGACTAATCGACAGACTACGAGACCCGGATGAGGATGTGCGATTGTCCGCGGAGGTTGCGCTGGCAGATCTAGACTTTCTACAACGCCTCAGGGCACGAACCGGCAGGCGATAATGCCGAGTATCACTGTTGATACGCAACGAAAAAGACCCAGACCGACTACAGGAAAGCGTGTCTCTCAAGATTCCTAAGAAACAGGGAGAGAATGCGATCCAAGTCCTCACGAAACTGAAACTACTAAACAGAAAGCTTGCACCTCAGATGATAGACGATACGCTTCATG
>VBBV01000080.1:2967-11907 GCA_005883695.1 Candidatus Bathyarchaeota archaeon
ATCACAAACCGTTGGCTCGCTGCAACAAGTTCTAGCGCAGAAACTGCCTTCGAGCATCGTTCAACTCGTATCAAAATCGTTCGATATTATCGGCGACATTGCCATCATAGAACTATCCCCTACAGCGGAACCCTACGAAAAGAGCATCGCCGAAGCATTGATGAAAGTACACAAAAACGTCAAGACAGTCTACTCAAAGGCCGGACCGATCACTGACAATCTCCGATTGCGGCCTCTCCATCACGTCCTCGGCGCCGACCGAACCGAGACAATTCACAAGGAGCTAGGATGTCAATTCAAGATCGATATTTTAAGAGCCTTCTTCTCCCCGCGGCTATCTGCCGAGCACAAGAGGGTGGCCGATCAGGTCCGACCTGGTGAGTGCGTGGTAGACATGTTCGCTGGAGTGGGACCGTTCTCGATAGTGATCGCAAAACGATTGATCGATGTACAAGTCCATGCCATCGATGCCAACCTCGAGGCTGCCAAGTTGATCAGAGAAAACGCGAAGATGAACAAAGTCCAAGACAGGATCAAGGTGTGGTCCGGCGACGCGCGAGTCGTCGTCAAGGACAATCTCTCAAGCACAGCCACACGAGTAATAATGAACCACCCATCTCAAGCAAGGGAGTTTCTCGAACCCGCATGTGAAGCGCTTAGGCACGACGGAGGAATCCTTCACTACTACACGTTCGCAGAAGGATTAGACAGCGAGTCAAATGCCAGGAAAGAACTTGCAGCGGCCCTCGATAATTCAGGTTGGAAAATCGAAAAAACCATAGAGACACATAAAGTAAGAGGTGTAGCTCCGATGAAGTGGCAAGTTGCGGTAGATGCTAAACTTACCCCGTCCTAGGTCTCGACAGCAAGTTCAACCAAAACCTTTCGGCCAGGATCTTGAAGCAGATCCACCAATGATCTTGGAAGATCTGCTGCCGCCCGATTAGCACGCACCATAAGCGTCCTATCAGAGACAAAGCTGCTCTTTCTAACCACGATGTCCGTCGGATGGGAAAACGTCAACCCTCGGGAGCCACGGCCTTCGATCGTGAATCGATGGGCGTCAAGCTTCAGAGTCAGGCAGGCTCTACAGGCTTCGCTGGAGAGAGCGTTTTTCATAGGTTCAGGCAAGTCTCTTAGTCCCGCAGAAGACCCGACTGCAACGATGCAGTCTCCGTTCTTGCTAAGGACATCCTCCTTTGTAAGCTCCAGAGTCGTTAGGTGCGTTGACAAGACAGCCCGATGGCCGTGTGCGTAGAAGGTGAAGTTCATCAGACGTACACTATGCAAAACCAGAGGAGTCTAATATGCTCAGCTACTCATGACGGGCCGGAGGGATGACCTAGGTCCGTGGATTTCGCGCGTGAAAGGGAACGAATGGTACAGGCGCTCATCGCCGAAGGACTCCTCAAGACCCGCGAAGTCATCAATTCAATGAGTAGAGTCCCCCGGGAACTGTTCGTGTCTACCCACATGCGCCAACACGCCTACAATGATACTCCATTGCCAACGGAATATGGCCAGACAATCAGTGCGCCACTCGGCTGAACAGCCGGGCGTTACATGGTGGCCATAATGAACGAGGCCTTGGAGCTATTCCAAGAGATGAAGGTTCTCGAAGTGGGGGCTGGAAGCGGATATCATGCAGCCACGATCGCAGAGATAGTCGGCGACAAGGGACACGTTTTTGCGGTTGAATACCTCGACAAACTGGTTGTGATCGCGCGGAACAACCTTACTCGAGCAGGATACTCCGACCGAGTCACCCTCGTCCAAGGTGATGGATCGCTAGGTTACGATGAACGAGCCCCATACGACAGAGTACTCGTGACAGCTGCAGCCCCCAAGATTCCGCCCCCCCTACTGGAACAATTGAGACCAGACGGAATCCTAGTCGTTCCCGTAGGTGGAAGAATGTTCCCGCAAGAGCTTGTCCGGGTCAGGAAAAAGCCTGATGGAACCTTCGATCGGAGCTCACTGGGAGGAGTCGCGTTCGTCCCTCTCGTTGGGAAATACGGCTTCAGCAGCTAGCTTCCGAAGAACGACTCAAGCGTTTTTTTCCCACTCTCTTTCGCCATTGCAGTCCTTGCCCGTTCAACAGCAGTCCGGACTCTCTCCTCGTTGAAGTCTCTCTCTCCGCAGAGAAACCGCACAAGAGACTCAACGTCAGATTCACGCCACTCCAAAGCGTAGTTCGAAGTGACCGCAGGCTTCAGAAATATCTCCCTAATCCTGTCCAGCTCGGGCGGCGCAACCACCTCCTTATTCGATTCAGCGATCCTCTCGATCCTGCCGTACTCTCTGACTAGCTTCAGCGCAGTCTTCGGCCCTATTCCCTTGAAACCGTCAGGGTTGAAATCCGTCCCAATAAGAATTCCCAATTCTACGAGTTGTTCTCGTGAAAGCTGGAGAACCTGCAGAGTTGACACGAGATCTACTAGCTCCGGCTCTACCTGTACGTAGGCATCTCGCATAGGCAGCTTTCTTTTCCCGCTTATTGCTAGATTCCGGACAAGCCTCCGAGCCCCGAATAGTAGAGAATCATAATCCTGGCTAACTGCAGCCCAAACATCCCCCCGAGATGCCATATAAGCGGCTTGAGCTTCTCCTTCAGATGGAGCTTGGACGATTGGGACGCCCAAGTACTGGAGAAGTTTGTGAGCATCGTCGATCATCAGATCTTTAAGGCTGGAAGTTGCCTGAGCGTACCGCTTCGCTTCCTCAAACTTTCCCGTTGATAATGCTGATTCGTATTTCGTTGTGGCTTCCTCCTTGATGACCTGCCTTCGCTTGATCTCCGCACCTTTGAGACTCGGGGGCTTTCCATCGAAAACATAGACAAGTCTGATGCCTCTCTCTGCCAAGTTAGTAGTTCGATAAAGGAGACCGCTCAAGTGGCTCGTAACTCTACTCTGCCGGTCCATCAAGGGCTCGCCAGTCGGCCCACGAATTATTGCGAGAAATTGATAGAGCGCATTGTAGGCATCGACGGCGAAAGTTTTTCCTGAAAACTCGTCAAGGGAACTCTTAGATCGAGTAATTATGTCGCCCAGATCTACGCCCAAAGCTTCGCACTACACCCCCTTTGCCCCGCGCTAGTCTCTCCCCATCCGGTATTCGCCTACCCGGTTCGCAATCAGTGCCCCGACAGCTCCAGCACCGACTCCACCATCGATATTGACTACAGCCATTCCCAGAGAACATGATTGCAACATTGCAGCTAATGCTGCAAGCCCCTTTTCTCCAAACCCGTAACTTCTCGAAGTGGGGACTCCGATGACTGGAACATCCACAATTCCCGCGACGACGGTAGGGAGTGCACCTTCGCGACCTGCAACCACGAGGATAACATCACAGCCCCACTTGAGAAGATCGCGGACAGGCTCGAATAAGCGATGAATGCCGGCAACGCCCACATCGTAGAAAGATCGAGTCTCGCATCCCATTTCTCGAGCGATAACCTCGGCTTCCTCAGCTACTGGTATGTCGGAAGTTCCCGCGGTCAATATCCCCACTCTACCTCCGTTACCCCTAGGCTTGTAGTTCTTCGACTTTACTATCATCATTCGAGAGCGTGAAAAGTATTCAACCTTAGACTCTTTTCCCATGACGGATCTGACAGCCCTGACTTGGGGTCCATCCAAACGACTTATGATCGCACGACCGGTTCGTCTTACCATTGCCTGACTAATGCTGGCTACATCGCGAGCAAGTTTTCCCTCGGCCAAAACCACTTCGGGAAGTCCCTTGCGTTTTTCACGGCCAATGTCAAGCTTTGCAAACCGGGAAAGGCTAGCGATAGCAAGCAGTCTATCCTTCCTTTCAAACAGTCTTCGGCTTCGCTCAAACTTCTTCAGAGACGACAATCGATCATTCCTTTCTCTCCGCGTAAACTGTTTAAATTGCCACGAAGGGCGTGTCTTGAATGTGTTGCCTAGCCCCGCCAGAGCAGTTTTGCAATTGAAGATAGAGAAAGCTCTTCATATTATCAGCCAGTTCAACGGGGCAGTCGTTGCCTTATCCGCTGGAGTGGACAGCTCACTCGTCGCCGCGCTCGCACACAAGGCATTGGGGAATCGCGTTGTCGCAGTAACTGCCGTCTCCGAGTCTCTCGCCCCGGGAGAGATTGAAATCGCGAAAAAAACTGCGAGACGAATCGGGATCAGACACATTATTGTGACAACAGATGAGGTGCATAACGTAAGCTACAAAGCGAATCCATTGAACAGATGCTATTACTGCAAGGACACACTCTATCGCGAACTGAGACGCCAAGCTGACAACTCCAGACTTGAGACAATCCTGGATGGAACCCAGCTAGACGATTTCGGAGACATCAGGCCCGGATTTCTTGCGGCCAAAGAGGCTGGCGTAAGGAGTCCTCTCGCAGAAGCAGGTTTCTCCAAGAAAGACGTACGAGAAACTGCTCGACTTCTCGGGCTCGAAGTGTGGGACAAACCAGCCATGCCTTGTCTATCATCAAGGATACCGCACGGCGAGGAGATCACCATTCAAAAACTATCTCAGGTCGGACAAGCGGAGTCAATTGTTAGACGCCTGAGTGGCGCCCGGGACATAAGAGTCAGACATCATGGAAAGGTTGCGGCAATTGAAGTAACCCAAGACGAGCTACCATTGTTTCATCAAGACGGTTTGATGAACCTGGTTGAGAAGGAACTTCAGCTCATAGGGTTCACAAGCCTAACTCTCGGCCCACGCAAATACCCAAGCCGACAAGATACAATACCACTTGGACAGGACCACCTCCTTCCAATCATTGACACTTCTAAATGACAAGAGCGTCTCGGACTGTCAGCGAGACCGTGAATGATCGAAAGACATTTACCTCCGGGGTCAGAACTGTTGATCATAGCTGAAAACGTTTTTAAGCTATCAGAAACGAATTCATCGCAAATCTTTCCGTTTCTCGGAAAGCGACGATCTAACATAAAAAGAACTGGACACACGACAAGTTTGGAAAACCTAAGATTACCAAAGATGGGCGTTTTGAATTGACCACTACAATCGGTGTTGTTTGCAAAGACGGAGTTGTTCTTACGACGGACACCAGAGCGACGATGGGATCTTTTGTCGCCCATAAGCATGCTAAGAAAGTCTACCGAATCGACCACCATCTAGCAATGACCATCGCAGGGACAGTAGGAGATGCACAGGCATTGGTAGAAATGCTGAGAGCGAACTCTTCACTGTATAGGCTTGATCTCGCCAGGCCAATTCCTGTAAACTCAGCGGCCCGATTGGTTTCCAACATTCTCTTCGGCGCTAGATATTACCCGCTCGGAGTCCAGGCCCTAATTGGCGGAGTAGACGACAGTGGAGGACACATTTACGCGCTGGATCCTCTCGGAAGCATGATGGAGGAGAAATACGTCTCAACCGGATCCGGATCCCCCGTCGCATATGGTGTCCTTGAATCGGAGTGGAAAGACTCTATGAACGTAAAGGAGTCTGTTCCGATAGTTGTGAGAGCAATCGATTCAGCCATGAAGAGAGACTCGGCAAGCGGCGACAGTTTCGACGTTGCCTTAATCACGAAGGAAGGATACAGGGAACTCTCAGAGGACGAGAAGAAGCACATCCTCCACGCCTGATCCCTTCTTCAGACCTTCCGCAGATATCACAGTCGTAGAGAGAATTGACTAGAACCTACAACGATGTACACGCCAAGATACGCGAGACAATCGTAGAGCATATGCCGAAGGACGCTGAGATAACGAGGATAGAATTTGAAGGACCGCGACTCGCGATTTACGTAAAGAACGTCGGACTATTGGCCGAGCAGAGCTATGTCGTCACAGAAATTGTAAACCTACTTCACAAGAGAATCGTCATCCGATCTGACCAGTCTATACGCCTCCCTGAGCGAGAGGCCGAAGCCTACATTCGCAAAATCATCCCGGCAGAAGCTGAAATTTCCTCCGTTAACTTTGACCCCAGTCTCGGCGAAGTAGTAGTCGAGGCAACCAAACCCGGGGTGGCAATAGGGAAAGAAGCGGCAGTCCTCCAACAAGTCGTAAAGGAGACGAGATGGCGGCCACGAATACTAAGGGCCCCACCCTTACACTCCAAGATCATTACGAGCACTCGCCACATCCTTCACACGGAGAGCGAAGAACGCAGCAGAATCCTGCGTGATGTAGGCGAGAGAATCTTTCGCCCCACATTTAGCAAAGCAGGCTACGTTCGACTCGTAACCCTCGGAGCTTTCCACGAGGTAGGACGAGCAGCCATGCTCATTCAAGCAGGATCCAGCAGCGTCCTTCTCGACAGCGGGATCAACCCAGGAGCACAGGATCCTACATCCGCGTACCCACGATTTGATACTGACGAATTCGATCTGGAAAAGCTGGATGCAGTAGTCATATCTCACGCCCACCTCGACCATTGCGGCATACTCCCCTTCCTCTACAAGTACGGCTATGATGGACCCGTGTACTGCTCAGAACCCACGCAAACCCTGATGACGCTTCACCAGTTAGACTACCTCGATGTCCACAGCAGGGAAGGCGAACACTCTCCCTACGACCAAAAAGACGTGAGAGAAGTCGTAACACATACTATTCCTTTACGCTACAATGTAGTTACCGACGTGGCTCCGGACATCAAACTCACCTTTCACAACGCTGGCCATATCCTCGGAAGCTCAATGGTCCATCTACATATCGGTGAAGGCCTCCACAACATAGTCTACAGCGCCGACTTCAAGTTCGGACGAACGATGATGCTCGACCCGGCGACAGCATTGTTCCCGAGAGCTGAAACGCTCATCATCGAGAGCACGTATGGGGGTCCTGACGACATCATGCCCGACAGAGAGGGAGTAGAGGGCAAGCTCGTCAGCATCGTCAACGACACAGTCGAAAAAGGCGGAAAGGTGTTGATACCAGTTCCTGCTGTTGGGCGAGCTCAAGAAATAATGCTGGTCCTAGACGCGTACATGAAGAATGGCGCCCTCAGAGAATTGCCTATCTACATTGAGGGAATGGTCAATGAGGCCACTGCGATTCACACAGCTTTCCCCGAATACCTAGTGCACGACATCAAGGAGCAGATCCTCCACAAAGACATCAACCCGTTCCAGTCCGAATACTTCCACCCAGTAACTCACCCGAGTGACAGAGAGGAAATCATCGCTGGTGGACCTTGCGTAATCATTGCCACCTCGGGAATGCTCGAAGGCGGACCCGCGATAGACTATTTCCGACACCTTGCACCCGATCCGAGAAATACGCTTGCGTATGTGAGCTACCAGGTGGATGGTACTTTAGGAAACAGAATCAAGAATGGTCTGAAAGAAGTCTCTCTCTACGCACACGACGGTAAAATGGAAATGGTAAAGGTGAACATGAGAGTAGAATCCATCGAAGGATTTTCGGGCCATTCAGACAGGAACCAGCTCCTAGGGTTCATCAAGAGAATGTCTCCCAAGCCAACCAAGATTATCGTTAATCACGGGGAGAGAAGGAAGTCGGACTTGTTCGCCCAGAATGTAAACCGAATCTTCGGAATTAAAACTGTCGTACCGGACGTTCTTGAATCAATAAGGCTACGATAACAAGCTAGAATGTCATCGGGTTCCGGGAACCGCTTCGTTCTGTATCGGAGCCGCGGGGATCGCTCCCTCGGAAGAGGCGGCTTCTTTCCTCCAAACCCTCACACCCGCCGGTGTTATCACAATCCGCTCTTCTCCCAGACGAGCGATGTCTCCGCCCAACGATTTCGTGTAGTCCGTGAGCTCGGTGATTGCCAGTTTTGTCTCTTCTACGCTTTTTCGCGCCAAGGGTGTAATTCTTACGATGAGAATATTGCCTGTCCGGACCTCTCCTTTTATCGTCTCCACATCATCCAGCTCTTGAAGAGGGAGGGCTTTCACGTAGATCGTAGAATGCTGCATGGGGAAAGATCAGGCTAGGCTCCGAAAGCTTATCATCGGGCTTGAACCCGGTTCAACTTTAAACATTTCCCTGACTATTTTCAATAGAAAGCGTCAACTCGAACTTGGCACGGTCGGGCCCTTGGACCTTATCACCTCCCAGATCAGGTCCCCGCCAAAATGGACGTTCTCAACAACCTTACCCTTTTTCGTCGCAGCCATTGGACCAGATCCCATGAGCGCTCTTCCCACTGCAAGGTATTTGCCGTGCTTCTCGTCGACGACTACCAGGAATTGCCTTTCAGCAAACTCTCCCTCCACCTTCCGGATTCCCGGAGCCATGACATCCGCTCCCCCGACCACATGTGGAACAGCGCCCATGTCGACGACAATTCTTGGCATGCCGTCCAGCGCAGAGGTGTTGGTTAACGCTGGTGCCCAGTCGCCTTTCCGCCTAAAGGCAATCGCCACGCCATCGACAAATACGATCTCTGAGTCTTTGACAGTCTCTATCTCTACTCTAGCTTTGTGGGTGAGATGTTCTTGGTTCGGAAGACGTCGCAGCTCTTCAATCAGAGGCTTAGAATCCCGATCTTTGAGTATAGTTCTGACCGTCAAGACTTTTCGAAATCATCAAAGAGAGACAATCTTTAAAAGAGTACCTTCGCCGGACAACCGCAACTCTCCGGTTGAACGATGAATGTCTGAAGTTGCAGCGAAGATCTTCGAAGAGAGCCTGAACAAAGTAGTACTCGTCCAACTTAAAGGCGGACGAAGCGTGCGAGGAAGACTCTACAGCTTCGACCAGCACATGAACCTAGTACTGGAAGACGCAGAGGACGTCACTAACGCTGAATCGACAAAGAAGCTTGGAACTATCATAGTTCGAGGAGACAATGTAGTCCTCGTATCCCCGCCACCGAAACGATAGACTCCACTGTTTCTCCAATTGCGGTTAACCCGCATTAGGCGTCAGTTGGCGAACTGATTTGAGGTCCTGAACTCCCAGGTAACTCTTAACCCGATAATAGAAATTTTCGTCGATT
>VBBV01000080.1:11924-20601 GCA_005883695.1 Candidatus Bathyarchaeota archaeon
TCGAATAGCCGATTGTTCCTCGAAATCGTCAGATACAACTTTACAAAGGTTAAATAGAATCAGACAGGGAGTCGCCGGAAACGAATCTGTGACTCGACTTGATCCGGGGCTCCTCAGGCATCCTTCTGATAATTCTCTCCTTGTCCTTGAGCCTTCCCGTGTCTGCTCAGCACGAGTTAGGCAACTCAAACCCGAGCGCCCACACTTCAATGACGCCTCTGAACGATCCCTACAATCCTATCTGTCCATGCCCGGCCTTCAACGTAACCTATTCCCAATTTGACCTTTACACAAGTAGGAACGCGACCTCGCCACCACCCAATCTCACATTTTTCAGCACCGTAAACAATACTCAAACAGGACAGCCTGTTCCCGATACTGCATTCAAGTACTCAATTGCAACGAACAACATCGTGAGTCAGACGATCAATTACACTCTCACTGTTCCCAAGGGCCCTGGTCCTACAACATTTCTAAAATTCGACTGGAACGGCACGCTCGGCAAGGGAACGAGTGTGAGCTACCTGATATTCAACGCCACCAAACCTCTCCAGCCTGTGCTCTTGCTAAATGTAACAAGAGCCGGTCCACCATACTCGTTTAATTTCACCGGAGGACCGCCGCTCAATGCGACTGGAGGCGTTCCTGCTTCCTGTGGCTCCGCCGACGAATGCTATGACGTTTCTAGACTCATAGGGTCCAAGCTGAATCTTGAGTTCATGTTCAACTCGAACTCAACTGGTAAGGGGTTAAACGTCCAAGTTGCTAACATTGAAGTTGCCTCGGTGGGGAATGCCCCAACTGAATCCTCATTCCACAGCATGAAGCTCATCCCTCCGTCACAAGTATCACACAACGCTACCGCGTCAGTTACTTACAACGCCACGGCAATAAACGCGAAGCACATTTGGGGTCAGACGGTCACCACATATTATTTTCCGAAATCATATACACTGACTAGCATCAGTCTCAATAACAGCATTTCTTTGTCACTTACCCATCCTATAGCCCAGGGTTCCTGCTCTGCCTCCTCCTGCTCGAACTCGCAGTTTGCGGCCCTCAATAGCATGCAATTTATCGCGCTTAACGACACAACCACACCTGGCTCTACAACGTCGTATCCTTGGTTCAGAGGAACAGCCGTAATTCTTGCAACAGGAGCCAGTGGGGAAGGGTCCGTCCAGACAACTCTAAGAGGGGTTCCCACAGACTTCTGGGTCCCTGGCGACACTCTCCAAGTTAGGGTCAACGATACACAAGGGGTTAATGTCACCGGTTCCAACATGATATCGATTCTTTCTCCTTCTGCCCCAATTACCAATCTGACCCAGCCATTTTCAGCCCCCTCAAAAGGCATCTTCTTGTTCAATTTTACAAGCGTTCTCCCGCAGGCCCCATTGGGGCCAAATTGGAATGTCACGAGTGTCTTTTTCAACAACTTCGACTACGGGATCGCCTTTCATCTTTTCAGACTTGAACAGGTCATAGTGAGCCAAGGCTCCTTCGGATACTCTGGCGACAACAGACGCCTCACAGTAAGCGGCACACTTGCCTACGGATCCAATTCTACTATCAAGCCCGGAAACATTATTGGAAACGTTATCGCGGTTGACACCGGCTCCGTGCTCGCTCCACTGACAACGTCCGCGTCGTCCAGCAGTTTGGGCAAGGGAATGTACGTCTCGAATGTTACCCTGCTAAACGGGGTGTTCACTTCGGGTGAACCGCTGATTGGAACTTTTACACTGGTCAACCCAACCGGACTCAGGGAGAACGCAACCATCACCCTCGAACACGAGTGGCTCAGCCAACAAACGCATGGCGCCAGCATAACGTTCAAACCTCCTTCAGGTGATGTACCCTACTATCCCAGCACAACGTTCGTCTACAGGCTGAATGTGACACTGACTCTAGGCGGCATTAGAGCAGTCGTAACCAGCCTGACCTCTGGTAATAGTATAACAGTAAACGTGCCTGCAGGGACTCCTCCTGTCACCGGTG
Organism: Candidatus Bathyarchaeota archaeon; assembly: GCA_005883695.1. The sequence continues at coordinate 13,926 of VBBV01000080.1, forward strand.
TGAGACAAAATTCCGGACTCTTCAAGATCACTGTAACAAGCAACACACTGTCAGCGCCAAGTGTGTGTGGGACCTCCACGTGCCCGAACAGCCTTGAATCACCGACCTACGCATACATTCTTGTCAATCCACCGTTGCCGAGCAGACTCTTAGCCTCCGCTCTAATTACGATGCAGCCGAGTGGGGCATTCACAGCGTCCATAACCTCTGGCGGAGAACTTGGTGCGAAAAAACTGGTCTTTTTCATCTTAGGCCAGGACCCCAACGGAATAACTGTCACGACCCAAGACAAGTCAACGCCAGAATCTACGATTCTCCAAGCGACCATCGACAACGTTCCAACGGCAACCCAAGGGCAGTCAGTGGCAATAACCCTGCACTTGGCCAGCAATTCAACAATAATCAACATGAATATCACAATAGGCTTGAACATTGATGGGCAGCTCATTCAAAGCCAAACCGGCATCTACGTTTTGCACGGCTCCAAGAAGGACGTTACCTTCAACTTCAATGCCCCATCTGGACTCGGAGTGCACACCTTCACATTCTTTTCCGCTGAGTATGGAGCTCCACTGATTACTGGCACGCTTCAAGTATCGATACTCCAAAGCAGCCTCCAAGTAATCATTCCCGCAATCATCGGACTTGCGGCCGCGATCCTCATACTCTTGTTTTTCCTGTTCCGGAAGAAGCCACAGACGGTATCGGAGCCATCTTCGAAGGACAAGCCAGCAGGTGGAAAGCCTAAGCCGAATCCTGGATCTTCAAGCTCGAAATCCTTAACTCGAAGCTAGCACCATTTTTGAGAGTCTCGGTTTAGAATTATGGAGTCAGGTCCCGAAGAACCGCTAGGAGAAGCGTTACCACCGGAAGCTCCGCCTCGAGAACGAAACCCGGGCGGGCTCGTTTACGAATGCATAAACTGCGGATCGAAGCTAACAGCTGATCAGCTTGCGATGACCCCCGAGATCAAATGCCCCTTCTGCGGCTATAGGATACTTCGAAAGGTAAGACCTCCAATCGTAAAGCATGTGAAGGCCCGATAACAAGCCCTCGCGTGTCCGTTCGGAAAGCGGATATAGCGAACATGCTCTATTCTGGTTGAAGCCTGAGTCGAGAACCTTTGCAGCAACAAATCAAAGACAAACACAAGCTATTATCCGAGACGGCTCGACGAAGAGGATTCTTCTGGGGCTCATTCGAAATCTACGGAGGCCTCAGCGGATTCCTGGATCTAGGCCCTCTCGGCGTCGGACTCAAGAGACGGATAGAAGACACTTGGCGAGAATTCTTCCTCCGACGTCATGGGTTTGTCGAGGTCTCGACGCCGATAATTACCCCTCACAGGGTGTTGGAAGTCTCAGGTCATGTTGAGAACTTCAAAGACCCTATGACGGAGTGCAATAACTGCAAGAGAAGATTCCGAGCGGATCAACTGGTTAAGGAAGCTACCGGCCTCGAAACCGAAGGAATGAGTCTGGAGCAGCTCGGCGCGCTCCTGAAGGAAAGGCACGTGAAATGCCCTGAGTGCGGCGGAGAACTAGGTCCTCCCCAATACTTCATGACAATGTTCAAGACTAGCATAGGTCCCTACGGCGAGGACCCTGCCTATGGTCGCCCAGAAGCGGCTCAGGGAATATTTGTCAACTTCCGCCGAATCCTCGAGACAATGAGGGAGAAGTTTCCGATAGGAATAGCCCAAGTGGGAACGGTCCTTCGCAACGAAATATCCCCCAGACAGGGTCCTATACGACTGCGAGAGTTCACGATAATGGATTTCGAACTCTTCTTCGACCCGGAAGAGCCCGACTGCCCATACCTAGACGAGGTCGCGTCCGAGGAGTTGTCGATAGTCACTATTGAGGCTAGGAAAGAGGAGACGGAGAGCGCAACCAAGATCAAGGTCGGCGAAGCCGTCAAGAGACAAGTGATCAAGGCGCCCTGGGCAGCATACTTCATGGCACTCTCGAAACGGTTCCTAAATCAACTGGGCGTCAACGGGCAACATCAAAGATTCTTCGAAAAACTTCTTCCGACGGAAAGGGCTCACTATTCAGCCCAGACATTCGACCACGAAATCGAACTGGACCGCTGGGGCTGGACCGAGGTAGCAGGTTTTGCGTATAGAACAGACTACGACTTGCGAAAACATATGGAAGCGACCGGAGAAGACTTGCGAGTGTTCAAACCCTACCCGACACCTCGGCTCCGAAAGGTCAAATCGATAAGGCCAAACCACCAAAACATCAGAAAAATCTTTCGAGAAGAAACAGGAAGAGTCGCCGATCTGATATCCAAAGACGACCCCGAAAGATTACTCCGAGCCAAGAAAGCTGGAGAGTCAGCGAGAATTGGCCAGTACACTGTTCCTCCAGACTGTTTCGATGTAGTTGAGGAAGAGGTAAAGGAAACTGGGACCCGTTTTCTACCTCACGTAGTCGAGCCAAGTTTCGGAGTGGAACGCCTTCTCTACACAACCCTCGAATACAACCTTACAATGAAGGAGGATAGACTCATTCTAGGTCTCCCATTCAACCTCGCTCCCATCCAAGCGTCGGTCTTTCCCTTGGTAAACAAGGATGGGTTACAAAAGAGGGCCACGATGGTGTACGAAGCGCTCATCGCCGAAGGGTTGAGGGTGGAGTATGATGAATCGGGCTCCATTGGAAGGAGATACGCCAGGGCTGATGAAGCAGGCGTACCTCTAGGAATCACCATCGATTATGACACCCTCAAAGATGACACGGTCACTGTTCGTGATCGCGATAGCTGGAGCCAAGTGAGAACCCCTATCGGAACGCTAGCATCAACAATCCACACCATAGTAAAGGAAGGGTTCAACGCTCCGAAGTGACCTAGATTAGACTGCTACTAGTTTTTTATGGCAAGGATAGCACCACATTGCGAGACGGTGCTACTTGATGACCTTTCCAGTCGAAACCGAAGCGAACATACGACGGAGAATCCTCGACATATGTAGAGAACAGACTAGGAACGTGGTAGAGATAACCCGCGAACTAGCCCTCATGACCGACAATGTTTCGGATGGAAAGGCCAAGGAAGCGAAGGAACACTACCAGAACATGTTGAAGATTCTGGGAGACTTCGAAGGAACCAAGAAAAAACTCCTAGAAGAGGTCGCTTCGTTCGGGACCCTCCTTAGCAACCGGGAGGATTTCATTAGGCTGATTTTCAAGATAGGTGAAGTTGCCGACTATGCCCAGGGCATTGGTTACCGGCTATCCGCTGTGATCGATCGGAATTGGAAAGTTGACAAGAAATATACCAAGCGGCTCGCGGAACTGAACGCCCTAGTTCTTGAAGAGATGTCCAAGATAAGAGAGACTGTAATGTCCCTAGGGTTCAACCCAACCAAAGCCATGGAGCTCTCCAGAGGAGTCGAGGAAACAGAAAAGAAAGTTGACATGGCCTATCGATCTCTCGACCTCGAAGTACTAGATGAGAAGATTCCGCTACGAACTCTCCTTCTAGTCAGAGACCTTAGTGCTCACATGGAGAACATGGCCGACCTAGGCGTGGACGTTGTGGACCTGATCAGGGTAATCGCCTTGACGGCCTAGAAAAATCATGAAGTCCACAACCCTTCAAGGCGAGGCTGAACTTATTGGAACCCGTCTCATAGTATGGGATGCCAAAGCCGGGCTCGACATTTACCGCTCGGGTTTCTTCGGAAAACCGGTTGGAATACCCAAACCAAAGCCGGACCAAGACTTCGACGCTCCACTATTGCTCGACCTCATGGAAGGGCTCTACCTTCTCGAGCATCATAGGATATCAGTAATCGACGGAAGAACCAAAGAACCAGTTCGCAGATCACTTTTACTGAGAGAAGCGAGAGAGACGTATCGTGGGTTCAGTCAAGCATACCAAGTATACAAAGACCTGAGAAACAAGGGCTATATCGTCACGCCCGGAATAAAATTCGGCGCTGACTTTGCAGTCTACGAACACGGACCTGGGATAGATCACGCCCCGTTCATCGTCTCGGTCGAAGATCCAGAGTCCATCATGGGTCCATTCGAGGTGGTCCGAGCTGGTAGGCTGGCAACAACCGTCAGGAAGCAATTCATCATAGCTATTCCAGACACGAAGCAGAACGAGATCAGATATCTCGTTTTTAGCTGGTTCAAAGCCTAACTCAAGTCATCGGATCGGATGTCGCCGCTCCTCTGAGCATTCCTGAGGAAAGAAAGAGCAAAGTCACGCGCATGTCGCTCAGTCCCTCTGTGCTTCCCGCCCACATGCCTCAAGTGATGGTAAAATTCGTGTATCAACACGTATGGATCAAATAGGTATTCTTCGCTCGACATGTAGATAGTTCGTTCCCTATGCACGTAGCATCCGAGCGCCTTTTTCTCGCCTTTCGGTAGACCGATCCTTAGGGTAGGCCTCTCTACGCGGTAATGCGCGCAAAGGGCATCGAGCGCTTCCTCGGGCTTCCTCTCTATTGCGATAAGGTGTACAATCTCTCCCTGGAAGTTGGCCTCGTCGAACGCTTTTCTTGGTCCCACCTGCGATGGGCCTAAAACCCATCAACTACTGCCACAACGACCTTTACCCCACGTGCTAGCGCCAAAGTCGTCGAGGCTTTCTCCACGCAACTCTTTAAGGTTCTTCGAAAAGAGGGCTCTCTACCTTTAATGTGGGGGAGAATCCGGGCTCTGTTTGAGTCTCGCCCTGAACGGCTGCAAGTTGCCAAGTTCCTATTGCAGAATTAACTCTCAGTCAAGGGCGACAAGATTTACGTCAATAATGTAGAGGTCCCAACTTTCAAAGTAGCTAGATGAGTCGGAGTCGATCGCCGAACCGTGAACGAGACGATCCGAGCGATGAGCGTTGATGGGGAAATCAAGATGACTTTTTCGAAACTGGAGTCAGCAAGACCATCGCTCCGAGCCGTAGCTAAGGTGATGCGGTTGGGAGTCGTTGAGATAATAGCAGACGATCCGAACAAGGTTGGGATTCTTGCGAATGCCTCGAGAATCTTGGCTGATCATGGCATTAGCATTTGACAGGCATTGGTCGACGACCTTGAACTGAAGCCCGAACCCAAGCTTACCCTAATAGGGAACAAAGTTATCCCGGAAAGGCCATTCCGCTAATTCTGAAGATTCCAGGAGTCGCTAGGGTGTCAGTCTACTAGTCACCGAGACTCCCACTGTTACTAAAGGTAACATTTATAGCCTGATTCCGTTACCTAAAGTAACGAAAAAGGGTCTTTCGGTTGAAACTACGGCTAAGCCTGTCCGCAGAAACTCAACGCGTATCCCCTCAAGACATTCTTGACTACAAGATCTTCGCTCGCAATCACCAAAATCCAAAGGAAAAAAATGAGCTCAGGCAATTCGAACGATTTCATGCCGCGAGACATCTGATTTCCCAAGAAATGGACACGTACCTCGATGCAGAACTTACCGCCGACGACCCCTCCAGAGAGCTGACTGTCGATGTATGCGGAGTCAAGAACGGAATCCTGACAGCGGTGTTTTGTCAGACTGCAGGTCTGGACGAGCTCCTTGCGAAATCGATCGAAACAATCAACGAATCCCAGAATGCAAGCGCGGTAATTATTCTGCCGCGGGAATTGGATCAGCCCGCTCTGAAGGAATCGATGCGCGTTGCCCTTGAGAGAGGAAAGGCTACACTGGAGGTACTCGGCTGGTTCGGCGACACACTTGAAGAGACGTTTCGGGAAACACTAGGGCTCATAGAACTCTTGGGAAATGAAACCAGAATGCGAATGCTAGCCCCACTCCTTGAGAAGTCAGGGGCAAAAAAAGACTATCGGACCCGGATAAACCCGAAACTCGTCTACCACAACATCTCCGCGCTTTCCGACGCTGGTCTCCTCGACGAGAACAACGAAGGAACATATGAATTGAGTCAATTCGGAAAGACAGTCCTCGCGGAATTCATCACGTTTCTTGAGAAGACTCGGAAGACCCTTGATGAGTCGAAGACAAAAAGGAGGTGAAAGATGATTGAGTGAAGATGAATTCTTTTCCAATTGGCTGCGGCGTCGATGGCGATTCCCGACAGCTAACCTCTTTGACGAGCTCGAGCAGGACTTTGAGGAGATGTTCAAGGACCTAGAGCTTCCAAAGGATCTCATCAGAGAGCGAAAGCTTCCGGACGGTGGTACGGTGAGAGAAATGGGTCCGTTCGTCTACGGCTACTCGTTCAGCATGGGTCCGGACGGGAAACCGGTGATCAGAGAGTTCGGTAACGTCAAACCCTCCCTGAAGGGAGGACCGTTGGGCGCGGTGAAGCCTCGGCTTGACGTGAAAGAGGATCGAGAGCCTCTTGTTGACACTATCGTCAATCCCGACTCAGTGAAAGTCGTGGCTGAACTTCCAGGTGTCGAAAAGCCCGACATCTCCCTCGAATGCGACGGACAAAAGCTGACGCTGAAGGTGGACACGGACAAACGGCGCTACTACAAGGAGCTAGAACTTCCTGTCGAAGTAGATCCTGATACTTCAAAAGCGTCCTACAAGAACGGCGTGCTGGAGCTACTCCTTACCAGAAAGAAGTCGGGGTCCAAGGCCAAGCAGATAGCGATCGACTGATCTGGGAGTACCACTCCCACCCTCCTTTTTTTCGAGGCGAGACTTCCCCCTCAATCCTTCAGAATAAAGAACGGTTTTGGTGCGCG
>VBBV01000081.1 GCA_005883695.1 Candidatus Bathyarchaeota archaeon
AGGTAATTGGGGCGATGCTAACGCTAACTTGTTGGATTTGTCTCAGGCGGCCTCTGATCCGTCGAGTAGCTGTGTCATGGTTAATGATCCTACATGCTCTGGGATGATTCATGTTGAGTTTGACGGAGATTGGATGGCGGCTGGTGAATGCGGTGTAACTGTTCCGTCTTGTGATAACAGTACATGGAATTACCAGACCACTGTAACGACATCATCTCTGATAGACGTTCAAGGTTTTGTGTATTGGGATCCAAGTCACTGGAACGAACAAGGTCATAATTTCAACGGATGGGAACTTCATCCATTAAGCGCCTGGAAGGTTGACACTTCGCTTCCGCCCCCTCCAGGACAGCCTCCCTCCCAACCCAACGGCCAGACGGGTGGAATATGCATCTTGTGCGCTATCACACAGCTAGTCTCCGCACCTTCACTTCTCGGCATAGGTCTCTTTGTCGGGATGGCATTGAGTGTCAGCGTCTTTCTTGCAAGATACCACGGACAAAACCGACGGTTGACCGCAATGACTGAAGGGACGGATGGGCAAATATGATTGAGGGTACATGTTGCGCCAAGAATGGTTGACCATCTGCCTCACTACATTACTCGTCATTACGACTAACGGCACACTTTTGCGCAACACACTAAAAGAACAGTAGGTTCGACAAAACTTCGACCTCAGCAAGCAGCCTCTACTGGCGACTGCGGCGGACCTGATCTTTCTTGATTCTTGTTCAGGCCATTTTCTGTGCCTGAGCAGTCTGGTCGTACCAGCGCAGAACCCGTAGGGCGCGAAGAGTGTTCCACCGGCTGGGCCGACCATCGCCGTCCTCAAGCGCAAAGTAGACCTTGCCCGGATGAGTGTTCTCTAGTAGCCACGTACCATCAGACTGCCGCTTGGAACGGAGCAAATTGACTGCTTCATCCATCCGCGGGTCCGGCGCATCTCCGACCGAGCGGAAGTATTCGAGCCCGCGCAACACGTCGTAGTTCCAACGGGTTGGAAACGAGAATTGCAGCCAGGCTGAGTTGACGACCTCGCCGGTGCTCTTTCGTCTGAACAGTTTTCGTTCGAGGAGGTACTCCTCGCCCCGGTGCCGAGCCGCGATGGATTCCCTGGAGCCACCGGTCGCCCGCTCGTAGGCCAATAGTCCTTCCAGGACGTTGATCGTGGTAGCGAACGACGAACGGACGGAACCGTTCTCCACCTCGCAGTTCCACCCGCCGTCCTTGAGCTGCTCGACAAGCAGGCGGGCGACTATGGCATCCACGTTTTGGTCGAAGTAAGCGCCCAATGCGACGACCCTGCCATTGATGCATGGCTCGACTTCGCCGCTGAAAAACGGCTGCCCCGCATGCTCCCAACGGCAGCCGTCTCTGACCATCGCAACGGCTCGGCGTACGCGGTCAGAGTGCGGGTCAATTCCGAAATCATGCAGTAGTTGGAGTGTTGGCAGTGTGGAGATCCATGGTTGTCCCTGGTTCTTGACGGACTGGTAGATGCTCTTTGATGGGAAGCAGGCGCCTCCCGCCCATTGGCCGTCTTCGACCTGCAGGTCTAGCAGTCTGGCACCCCATCCTTCCCTGGCGATTCTTCCGCGTTCGGCTGCGACTAGTTCGGGAGATGCATCCGTCAGGTCGCGCATGACCTGCCAGCGTATTGCAGGGTCCGAGTCCAATAACCACTCGATAGCGGTCATGCTTTTTGCAGAACTCACGCCTGACGCCCTACCGCTCGACTGAATAACTGACTAATGACAATTGCTTTGGTCGCTGCGTGCGACGCTCTCATTCCAGCTCTTGATGTGAGGAAACGACGCAACGAAATGCGAAGCAACGAAACTGCCGACCTCTCAATCGACGACTTCAAAAACTGTCAGCTATTCTTTACTCTGTGCTTATTCTTCCGTCAGGCACCTTGCTATGTCTGAGTAGACCTTTGAGACGACCTGGTCCGAAGTCTTCAGAAGCTTCTTGACGCCTCTGTCCCGTATCTTGTAGCGTACGTATTCGCACTCACGATCAATGGTAGCCCCCGGGGGAGATTCGAGGCCCACCTAGCATATACCTCGGTGAGCTGAAACTATTGTTCAGGCGAGGCTTTATCGCCCCAAGCTTGGACGTTTTCTCCAACAGCTTTATGGAAGTTGAGGGGAAGTTGTGAATATGAGGACCAAGTTCCCTGAACAAGTAACTCCTGCGTCCCCCGTGAAGTTGTCTCCGTTGAAGTAGAATGTGTTGGAACCTGCTGCAGCGTTGAACCAAAAGCTGGCAGCGAAAGAGTCCTGAGGATTTCCAGAGGGTTCGCCCCCGACGTGAGCGATCGTCGCAGACTCAGCATAAGCGCCAGCAGATGATGTGTCAATCCACCAGCCAAGCTGAATCCTCGTCTGAGTTGCTCCTTGAACAGTGATACACGATCCTGTCGCTGACAACAGAACATATCCGCTCTGTGGGGCCGTGAAAGTTATGGTAGCAAGGTTGGTTACCGTCCCTGCAGGACCGGGTAAGGAGGTCGGGTTAAAGGGGGCTGCTTTCCAAGACATGATGCCGGGGGCTCCTTGAGATCCTGCTGGTCCGGTTGCCCCTGTCGGTCCAGAGGGGCCAGTGGGTCCGGGACGCGCGATATAGACACCTATAGCGGCAATTGAGACGAGGAGAGAAATCACGCTAAGGATGTTGAACATTCTGTTGGAGGATTGAGACATCAGCGTTACTCCCATCAATACAAGATAAAGAATATGCTCCATACCCGAATGAGCCACCGACGGATATTTTCCGCGAAGGACTACTTCGGTGCTTCACTTGGGAATCGGACCGTTCTCCAATGAGGATGAGATGAAGGCCCACGACTAAAACTCTGCAGTAATCATCTGCGACCTGTGTACTAGCTGACGTCGACACTCTGTGACAGAGGCTAGCGTTTACGGCCAGCTCAGGTATATTCGAAGTGGGCTTATGGTAGCCCGGGGGAGATTCGAACTCCCGTCGACGGGTTTCTTCCCTATAGTAACGGTCCAAAGCCCGTCACTGGCCGGGCATCTGTGCCCTTGCTTGTCCGCTACACCACCGGGCTACAATCGACTCTCGCGATCGATTAATCCAATAAGCCTTCCCCGATTTCCAAACCGGTGGACTAGAGGATAGAATCTAGAGCTTCATAACCTGGACGTGCGGGACCCCCGCGATCGAAATTACCGCATGCGGATGGACCAGACCCCTATCGATCGCGGCTCGGACAACTTTTTCGCCAACAAGATTGAGAATGTCAGCATTATCCAACAACACCATCGCCTCCAAAAGGTCCAATGTCGAGTTTCCGTAGAAGTTGGTCTGCAAAGAGAGTTTCAACTTGCCTTCGCGAAAGACTTTTCCGAGCAGTTCCTTGTCGCAACAAGCCACCATCATGCCCTTCTCTGTCTTGTATGACCGGGCATAGACGAGGCCCAAGAAGTCAGCCCTCTACGTTGTGAGAATCGAGGACCGCGCGCCGCACGCCTCGCAGACGAGGAACGATAGACGGTCTCTTCGCTCGACCCTGGTATCCGGTCTATGACACACCGGGCAGATGACGAACCTGTTTGAGTAGGCTCCGATTAGCCTATTGATGGTTTCTCTGGAAAACTTGCCCTGAAAGTAGCCCTTCCCGCCTTCGAACGAGCCTGCCGTTGCCATCTCCTTAGCCAAGTATTTCAGAATCTGAAGGGGGTCTCTGTCCAAACGGTCAGCGACATCGGCAAAGTTGTGAACTATTGTACGGGCCCCAATCACCGATACGGATGCGATGGGAAGCTCGAAACGCTCCCCCGTCGAGCCAGGCTTTGTAATGCCCGCCAGTGCTCTATCAAGCAACTGATCATAGTTATCCGATGCAGTGACCCTACTAACAATGCCCCCTTTCCGGTATTTCAACCGTTTCCAAGACCCGATTCCGCAAACCCTTATCACAACCCAGAAGGCAAAACGCGAATTCCATTCTAGGAAAGGTGGAAAAACTGGGAAGATGGGTTGTCTGCGCGGGTTGGCCGTACGTCAACGACCGCCCGCACCTCGGAACCTTCACCCAGCTATTATCCGCTGACGTTTACGCACGCTACCTCAGACTAAAGGGCGAAGACGTCGTAATGGTAAGCGGGAGCGACGAGCATGGCACCCCCATTGAAGTAGAAGCTATCAAACTCGGTATACCGCCTCGCCAACTCACCAACAAATACCACAAACTCATCGTACAACTTCTCAAAACCTTCCAGATAGAATTCGACAACTATACTCGGACAGAAAGCCCAGTCCACAAAGAGTTCGTCCGAGACTTCTACCTCAAAGTCGAGAAGAACGGCTATGTGTACAGCCAGAAGATAACCCAGCTCTACTGTCTCAACGACAAGCGTTTCCTTCCTGACCGCTTCGTCGAAGGCGAATGTCCTTACTGTCACAACCCCAGCGCACGCGGGGACCAATGCGATAATTGCGGAAAGGTCCTCGACCCGACGGACCTCATCAACCCGCGCTGCGCCCTCGATCACGCGACCCCCATCAAGAAAGAGTCGGAACACTGGTTCTTCGACCTTCCCAAACTCTCCGAACCGCTCCGAAAGTACATTGAAACAAACCCTAATTTCCCCGAAAACGCGCGAAACTTTAGCCTTGGCTGGATCAGAGACGGGCTCAAACCCCGCTCGCTGACCCGCGACAACGCCTGGGGCATACCAGCACCATTCAAAGGAGCAAACGGAAAAACCATCTACGTCTGGATGGAAGCAGTCCTCGGATACGTTTCCGCGACAAAGGAATGGGCTGAGAAAAAGAAGCAACCATCCTTATGGGAGAAGTACTGGTTTGACCCAGAAAGCCGCAATGTCCACTTTGTTGGAAAAGACAATATTGCATTTCACGTCGTAATATTCCCGGGGCTGCTACTAGCTACGAGGGAGAACTATGATCTGCCCTGGGAGGTCTCCTCCTCCGAGTACATACAGCTCGAGGGACAGAAATTCTCCAGGAGCAGAAAGGTCGGGGTCTGGATGGACGAGGCGGTTGAACTCGAAGGGCCAGAATATTGGCGTTACGCGTTGATCAGCCTTAGACCCGAACAGAAGGATACCAACTTCACCTGGGAAGAGTTCGAGAGAAAGATCAACACAGAGCTGAACGATGTTGTGGGGAACTTCGTTCACCGAACTGTATCGTTCATTCAAACATATTACAAGGGAAAAGTTCCAAAATACTCCGCGACCAAAGAGCAGCACGCGAAGATACTGGCATCGCTGAGCGATAGCCTCCCAAACGTGGATGAAAGGCTGGGACACTTCAGGCTGAAGGAGGGGTTAGAACAGGTCGTGGAACTCGCAAGAGAAGGAAACCGGTACCTTAACGAGCACGAACCTTGGCGCCTCTACAAAACAGATGTTGAAGCCGCTGGCGAGACCCTTGGCGTCTCCATTCAGATCGTGGCAAGCCTCGGCATACTGCTCCAGCCGTTCCTTCCATCAACCTCAAAGAAGATCTCCCTGAGCTTGATGGGGAAAGTAAGGCTTCCATGGAAATCCGCTGGCCACACAATCGTCAAGCCTGGTGCGAGAATTCGCCCTCTCCAACCCTTGTTCCACAAGGTAAACGCGAAGAAACTTCGAGCCGGGCTAGAAAACATCAGAAGCAGGGCTCCTGTTGAAGCTGAAGCTTGACTTACACGTGCACACGAACAGATCAAGCGATGCTTTCACAATGCCCAAACAGCTACCGACCATTTGCAGAGATCGTGGACTAGACGGTTTAGCGATTACTGACCACAATGTTCTCGCGAGTGATTTGAGTGACGAACTTGTGATTCTCCCGGGAATCGAAATCTCGACCCGAGACGGACATGTGATCGGTCTGGGGTTGTCAGAGGCCGTTCCCCGAGGACTCTCGGCCGACGAGACAATCCGGAGAATCAGGGATTTCAATGGAGTCTCGATCATTCCGCACCCATATGACCTGCTCCGATCCAGCGCAAGACCTCATCTTCTGAGAGTCCGTCCCGACGCAATCGAGGTAATCAATTCCTCCAGCTTCCTCCATTCTGTGACATGGAATCGCGCACGAAAATTCGCGGAAAAGGAGACGTATCCTATGACAGCCGGTAGCGACTCCCACATTCCCCAGACAATCGGAAGAGCCTACACTGAGGTAGAATGTAGATCGAAGGATACCGGATCCGTACTGGCTTCGCTGAGAGCCGGATCCGTCAGCCCGGTCGGCCGTCCTGTTCGGGCAACTGAGCGATTGCGGAAGCTGTTCTATGGAAAGCGCGAGGAGAGCTAGTCTCTTTGGCTTGGAACTTGCTCCATTTGATACAATGGAACTGAAAGTGTTGTAAGCGTTTCTCCTTCTTCTTGGCCGTATTCCGCGTCGTAGAGTTCGACGAAGTCGATGAATCCGTCTAGCGCAGTCCCGTATGTGTAGCCAGTCAAGAAGAGGCATACCGAGGGGTCCGACTGGGTATAGATGCTTCCGTGAATGAAAGATAGATCAGATCCGACCAAGGAGACGAGCGCATCATACGCCTGGGCAAACTGGGCGGTGCTGAGTGTCGCGGGCCCTCGGTAGAGAAGTAGTGCACCCTTGGCCTTTTTCAAAGGGAGGTTCGCTGATGGCGTCCTCAATGCCTGAATGACAGAGGACTGAAGAGTGTCCCCGGTTCTAAGTGTGAAGTTGCAGACTGTGGCCAGGTCTCCTTTTGAGAGAACCTCCAGGATATCTCTCGCTTCGACGTCTTCCGCCCCTGACAAGAGCTCGGTGAGACTCCGAACAGCGATACTCGCTGTCTCGTCGGTCGTTCTCGTGGCCGTGCTTAGATAATCTCGGTCAATGCCATTGTCTATGACGATAGTGCAATCGCATGCTTCAACCATCCTTTTGAGCCCTCGCAGAGCGATGAATCGACGTTCTCTCTCATGAATGAAGGGAATCGCTACTACGGATACGACTGGACGAACTGGGGTCCGGGATCTTTGAGCGATGATTGGCGCACTTTCTGTGCCGGTACCCCCGCCTAGGCCCGTGACGACGATTGTGAAATCAGAACCATCGGTGTAACTCGTGACTCTGTGGGCAGCTGACTGAAACGTTCTCTGGTCGTCTAGCCTCGTTACGACCTTTGCATCCGTTGAGCTAGCGGCCTGATCTAGAAAGATTTTGTTTCTAGCTAAGGATCGTGAAAGCTGTCCTCTATCCGTGTTGACAGCTACGCAGCGGCTCGGGCTGACGCCTCCCCCTATCGCATGGCTCAACAGGTTGTTCCCCGCACCCCCTACTCCCACAACGGAGACCCTAAGGATCGGGTTCGCGAGTCTCTCGTTCGAAGAGATTTCTTCGGCTGACAAATCGATCAGTACAGTTGGGAATGGAACGATCTTATATCATAGAATAGGCAAGACGTATTCAAATCGTAATACGAAATGATAGTCTACCCGGTTGAGCTAATAAGCACACCTGTTAGCCGTTGGTCGAAGTAGTCAAGTATGCTCCTCAAGTACCTTCACCGTCCGAGGCGGGAATGTCAACCTGCTGAGAGTCTTTTGGAGGCTAGTTGATCCTCACGGAGTTTAACCGCTGTTCTTCGGGTTGTTCCACCTAAGTGTGAGCGTCTTTGGGTGCGACGCCTTCACTTCATCTATTCTTCCGACAGAGGTGTTGTGGGGAGCACTTCGCAGTTTTTCAGGATCAGTTTCGGCTTCCTTTCCGGCTCTGATGAATGCCTCGACAAGCTCGTCGAGGTCCTGAAGACTCTCAGTTTCTGGTGCCTCGACCATCATCGCTTCCTCTACAATTTGTGGAAAATAGACCGTAGGCGAATGAAGCCCCCAATCCAGCATCCTCTTCCCGATATCCAACGCTCTAGCACC
>VBBV01000145.1:0-2110 GCA_005883695.1 Candidatus Bathyarchaeota archaeon
CAACCTTTGCGGCCGTTATGTTGTTTCTCTGAGCTTCCTTACCAGTCGATCGTCCCGTTCCTTCCTTTAGGATAAGTACAGGCACTCCTTGGGTTCCTTGTGCAGACATTCTTTCAAACCTTGCTGAAATTGGGATTCGAAAACAGACGGAGACCGGGATTTCTTAAGGTTTACCCGCTTCACGGGTCAAACTGAGGATCGTCCCGACTAGAATCGAGACGTAGGCCAAGTCGGTTGAGAACTCGCGCTGGTCCAAGGCTGCTGCGGAAGAGAATATCTTCCAGAGACTTGGCTGGCTTCTAGAACTTGAATGGTTCAAGGCGAGTACCACTCTCTTCTTGCAAGAGGCCAGCTTGAAGGTACCTTATGGCTTCATCGGAGAACCCGATGGCGTACTTGCTAGAATACGGCCTTCGGAGAGTCGAAACCGAGAGGCCTGAGCTTGCGAATGACTCTAGGTATCTAGAGCTGAAGGAACAATTGCTTCGAGATGCCGAAGGGCATTTCCGGGAGATACAGGCCACCTATGCGACCATTCTGAAGACCCAATGCCATTGCGGGGGCCAATTGGAACCGGTGGACCACGAATTCGGAAAGTCAGGCGGAACCATCTATGACAGCGTTATCGCAAAGTGCAAGTCATGCGGCGAAGCGCAAGCCTTCCAATTTCCAAAGGAGGGATTCATCTCGGAGGCTCGATCGGCGATGGCGTTGAGGGACTATCTTCAGGCTACATACGGTATTGACTACGCTGGTGCTGTCAGAAGTGATCTTCAAAGTCGCGCCGTTAGGCACTAAGGCCTCGGTTGCCTCGGGCAACCTATGTGCCGACGGTTTTCTCGTACATTTTCCTGAAAGTCCAGCGGACCGCGTTCTTTATCTCGCTCAGACGGGTCTCGTCCCCGTAATTCTTGACGCGCAACTGTTTCAGTAGGTTGCCTTGCTGGTCAAGATCGAAAGATAGAACTCGGTCTGGAGATAAGCCACCCTTCCGGACTGCTTCTTCATCTTTCTTCTGCATTGGTTCAAGCACTTTTCCCAAGAGGAAGGGCCGGAAGGGCGGAGTGTTGGTGTCAAATTTCATTCCTTCACCGGGCACGACGCGGAGGTTTGGGCCATCAACATGCATATCCGCTAATACTACTCCGCTGATGGTTCTAATGCTCTGCGGAGGGGCTTCCTGTTTCTTTGCCGTTTCCGCGAGTGTTTTCGGGACCTCGACCCTTCGATAGCTTCGCTCAGTAAGTAGGAGATCAATTACTTCGAGAAAGGATCTCAGAGTTCTGATTTCTTCCTCGTCTTCCACAACCTTCTTTTCGAGGTAGGCTTTCAGCTCTGCAAGTTTCTTCGTTGATCGTTCTCTCAGCTCTGACATATCGTCCGATTGTTGCTCGTATTGGGATTCTTAAATAATCCGAGGCTGGGTCAAACCTTGAGTTTTGCGGGGTCCAGGGATGCAGCGGGTCACCATGGTAAGAGAGATTCTGCTCGGGACCGTTGATGCAAAGCGGGTTCTTGTCCGCGGATGGCTGCAGAACAAGCGCACCGGCGGCGGGATAATTTTCCTTCTACTGCGCGATGGCTCAGGGGTTATCCAGTGTAAATTGCGAAAGGGCAAGGTCGACGATAAGACCTTCGAAGAGTTCCAATCGGTTCGGATAGAGTCGAGTGTCGAGTTGCGGGGCGAAGTGAAACCTGATCCTCGGGCTCCGGGCGGGAGAGAGGTTCAGGTGGGTGAGGGGCGAGTCGTGCATCCGGCACTTGAGGAGTTTCCGATTGCAAAACAGTTCCATGGTCCCGAGTTCCTATTGGGCCAGCGTCACTTGTTCGTCCGGAGCGACAAGATGCGCTCGATCCTCCGAGTGCGGGCCGTGGTTCTCTCTGCGGTTCGCGAATGGTTCGACGAGCACGGCTTTACGGAGGTTCATGTTCCAACCCTTACCTCGGCTGCCGTGGAGGGCGGTGCGACTCTTTTCGAGGTGAAGTATTTCGATCAGAAAGCGTACTTGACGCAGAGCTGGCAGTTGTATGCTGAGGCGTTAATCGCGAGCGTGGGCAGCATCTATACTGTTGCTCCATCTTTCCGGGCGGAGAAGTCGCGCACTAGGAG
>VBBV01000145.1:2163-6391 GCA_005883695.1 Candidatus Bathyarchaeota archaeon
AGCCACATCGTGGCGACGCTAGTGGAAAAGTGCAAAACCGAGCTAGCTCTGTTCGAGCGGAAGCTGGAGGATCTGGCGAGGGTGAAGCCACCGTTCGAGCGAGTCACTTACGATCAGGCGTTCAAGATGATCGGGGAAGAGAAGTCTGGGATAAAGTGGGGTGACGATCTCGGATACGAGCAGGAGAAGCTTTTGACCGTAAAGTTTGATCGGCCTTTCTTTGTTACTCATTATCCAAAGAAGGCGAAGGCGTTCTATCACATGCCTGATCCCTCCAACCCGGAAGTGACGTTGTCAGCGGACTGTCTAGCCCCTGAGGGTTACGGGGAGATTACGGGCGGTGGGCAGAGGATCGAAGAGTACAATGCCCTCCTGGCGAGGATTCGTGAAGAAGGATTAGATCCGAAAAGCTACGAGTGGTACTTGGATCTGAGAAAGTTTGGTAGTGTAACCCATTCCGGCTTTGGGCTGGGCTTGGAACGGGTCGTTTCATGGGTCTGCAGACTCGATCACATACGGGATGCGATTGCCTTCCCACGATTGATCAACCGAATCTACCCTTAGAGTCAGCTTGTGCCTTAGGGAAAGCGGTTTTGGTTCCATAGACCTCGAACTCACTTTCACTGGGGGTCGAAAGAGCCTCTCTTGTGTTGCGAGATGCAGTCGCTAGGACCCCCCCTCTGATAGAGAAAATTTCCTGTCAGGCGCTGATAATGAGCGAGACAGGTTGATCAGGGTAGAATATGAGCTTGATCTCGTTTTGGACCAACACGCTTAATCGTCGGGCTGTTTCCTAACGAAAATTTTAGGCATATCCCAGATTCGAGGTCAGGGCTGAAAATGGGCGATTTTTTCGGGGGAATTTATCGGATGAGTTAGGGCCTTGGGGTCTGGGCTACGGTTTTCGATGCTTCGGTTGCTATCTTCCGGGCAAGCTCCACGCTCTCTCGTCGTTGAGCCTGGCTCGTCTGAGCGCCAATATGGCAAGTTGCTACTGTAACACCGTTAGGGAGTGATATCACCGCTTTCTCCCACTCGTCGACTGGTGGCTCGAGGTGGAAGACGTCCAGCCCAGCGCCGGCGAGCTGGCCTTTCCGAAGCAATTCCAGAAGGCTCGGACCGTCGACAATGTCCCCTCTCGAAGTGTTGATCAGATAGGATCCTCGCCTCATCATTGCAAGCCGTTTGCCGTCGAGGAGATGATGCGTTTGAGGGGTGTATGGAACGTGGATGGTAACTATCTCAGACTTTTGAAGAAGTTCTTCGATCGATTCGGTGAACTCATAGCTGAGACCGGGGACGCCGCGGGGCTTGATAACGTCGTACCCGAGAACATCCGCCTGGAACCCCACCGTGAGAATCCTTGACACTTCGTTCCCTATACGGCCAGCGCGTCCGATGACCCCGACCTTCTTTCCCTGCAACTCCTCCCCCATTAGCTGGTTCTTGATCCAGCGACCCGCCTTCAACTCATGATCTGCAAATGGAATCTTTCTCAACAACGATAAGATCAGGCCTATGGTCAGCTCGGCAACACTGGTCGAAGGTGCACTCGGAGTATTCCAAACCTGTATTCCAGCAGCCTTCGCTGCGTCTACATCCACGTTGTCAAGTCCCACTCCAGCCCTTCCGATGATCCTGAGATTTCTTGCTATTTTGATGATGTCCGCATCGAGCTTTGTTCTGCCGCGAACAATAACGACCTCGTACTTCGGTATCAACTCCACGAGCTTGGCCTTGTCAATGCCTGCTTGATCGTCAACCTGGAAGCCCGCGGACTTGAGGGTGCCCAATCCATCGGGGTGGATAGGGTCGCATACAAGAATTCGCATGTCCCTAACTCTCCACAGTTGCAAGGTGGCTCGACTTCGCTTGGGAGGTTTGGAGCCTCCGCAACAACGCCTGAGCAGCTATTGTCACAGGGTCCCACACTGGAGCAACCGGCGGCGAGTAGCAAGTCTCAATCTGCTCGAACTCTGCTACCGTCAGCCCCAGTGCTCCAGCCATCGATGCGAAATTGGCTCTCAAAGTGGCGCCTTCTTCACCTACAAGCTGCGCTCCTAATAATCGGCCATCCTTAGGGTCGGCAAGAAGCTTCACAGTAAGATCTTTACCGCCGGGATAGTATGGAAGTCGTGTAGACCCAGTCACCCTTACAGATATTGGCTGGATTCCCAATTTCTCCGCAAGCGTCGTTGTCGCTCCAAATGAAGCTACTTCTAGATCAAACAACTTGACGGTCGTCACGCCCGTCGATCCCGGATATCGGGCGCTGCCGCCGGCTGCGTTGATCCCCGCGACAAGTGCCTGCCTGATTGCGGTCGTGGAGAGCTGAAAGAAGACATGCCGGCGAGTAATTAGATCGTAGGTTTCTATGCAGTCACCAGCAGCATAGACGCTTGGAACGGATGTAGCCATTCGTTCATCGGTCTTTATTCCGCCCGATTGTCCGAGAGCTAGACCTGCGCTCTGGGCCAACTGGGTGTTCGGTCTCCTCAAGGCTTGATTGGAGATGATATTCAACACCATGTCGTTCGGCTTGTGTCCTGATTATCGAAGCCATGTCTGGATCGAGTATCGCTGGCAGAATTTCAGGTACAATTTCTGCCTCAAGAACAGCCATGCCTCGTTCGAGTAGTGCCTCGGCCATTTCTGAACCAGTAAGCCCGGCTCCTATGATTGCAACCCGTTTGGCACTGTTCTCGGCGAGGTGATTTGTCAGCCTCTCAATGTCATTCATTGTCCGGATGGTGAATACTCCTTTGAGTTCGGATCCGGGGACTGGTATGGTGCTTGGCTGTGCTCCCGTAGTAAGGATTAATGCATCGTACTCGAAGGTCTTTGTCTGGTTCCCCTTGGCTGGTACAGCTTCCACGTTTTGCCCCTCCTTATTGATTCTAGTGGCTTTCCAGCCGAGGCGCAAGTCTATCCTGTTCATCTGCTCATAGAACGCTTCGTCATGTCCAATCAATGCTTCAAGGCTCGGAACGACATGGCTGAAGGCGTAAGGAAGCCCACAGCGGGAGTACTCGGGCAGTTCCTCGTCGCCAAGCAGAGTGATCTGTGCAGCTCTATCTGTTTTCCGTGCGTGAAATGCGGCGGTTGTGCCGGAGACTCCGCATCCGATTATGACTATACGCTTGGGCATGGGGTCTCCCGGTTTCCTTTGTCCGATAACCGTTTCCCTAACAAGTTGATCCTGGTTTCGGAGCAAGGATTAGTTTAAAGTGGGGAAGAGGGAATTTTGAGCCAAGAGAATCCTTGAAGGCTAACATGAACAATTTTCTGCGAGACGGGAAAGGGATGCTGCTCGCGTATGACCAGGGTTTCGAGCATGGGCCCTCGGCTGACTTTAACGACAAGAACATCGATCCAAACTACATTCTTGACATCGCGGCAAAAGGAGACTTCACCGGACTTGTTCTCCACAAGGGCATAGCTGAAAAATACTATAGTGGAAAAATCCCACTCATCGTAAAACTCAACGGGAAAACCAGCCTACCTAAGGGTGAACCGGTCTCGACCCAGGTTTGTAGTGTAGAGGAAGCTGTCAGCCTAGGGGCGAAAGGTGTGGGCTACACCATCTACCTGGGAAGCGCTCATGAGAGCTTGATGCTGCAAGAATTCGGCGAGATTCAAGAAGAGGCTCACGATGACGGAATTCCGGCTATCGCCTGGATCTATCCGAGAGGTGAGGCTGTGAAGAACGACACCAGCCCGGAAATAGTCTCATACGCTGCCAGAGCCGGCCTAGAAATCGGGGCAGACGCGGTCAAGATAAAATACTCTGGCTCGCCTGAGACGTTCAGTTGGGCCGTTAAGGCTGCTGGACTGATCAAGGTTTTCATGTCAGGCGGGCCTAAAGCTCCGACCGACGAGACATTCCTCAGCCAGGTTAAGGGAGCGATGGACGGAGGGGCCGCGGGCCTGGCGGTTGGGCGAAACGTTTGGCAGCACCAAGAACCACTCAAGATGGCCTCGGCTTTGAGGGAGATCATATTCAACGGCCGAGAAGTCGATAAGGCACTACAGCTTGTCGTCGCGCAGTGAGAAAATAAGGTCCGCCTATGGCCGCAAGGAAACTCCGGGAACTTCTTGAGACTGAAGACCGAAGTCTCAGCAAGCTCGTGGACCTTCTCGCCGAACTGAGTCTAAGGATCGTCCGGGAGATTCCGAGAACGCTGGGAATGACCGAAGGTGTAAACATTTACGGGGATCAGCAGACGGA
>VBBV01000184.1 GCA_005883695.1 Candidatus Bathyarchaeota archaeon
CAACAGTAGTCCGCTTCCCATGGACATCGATAAAATCGCCGGCGGTTATCGCGAGCTTCTGCATCGTTTCATTATCGATTCTTACTTTCCCGTGGCCGACGTCTCTCTGCTTAGCATCAGCTACCCTTAGCTGTGCTTCCTTAGGTACCATTGTCATTTGGACTCCTTGACCTCGAGCGACGCCGTTGGTTGAGGAGAAGACGAGCGTTCAGTGCCGCACTGGCCGCTCCTAACCTTGAGCTTCAAAATCTTACTCCCCCTCAAAAGACTTATCATCACTATTAGTGGAATCTCCGTTTCTGACCAATTTCTTGATCGCGATCGATAGCAATAGGAAGCTACCTACGCCGATGGGCGAAACGCTGTAGCCGTTCTTGTCCTTGACAACTAGCTCCCGTTTTGGAGCCCTGTTCACAAGGTCGGATACATACTTCGGGTTCACCGCCACCTTCAGAAGATCTGTAAAGCTTGCGGAGTTCTCGCAATCCCGTATCATGTGGTTGACCATTTGGAGTCGTTTCTTGTTGGAGAAGAAGTCGCAGATCTCGCTTAGAGATTCCAAGTCCGCCTCAGAATCCTTTAGTTCCTTCATGACCATCTCACGGACCTCCGGTTGCCATTCCCTACCTGAGAGAGGCAGGTCCAGCAGGACTTTGCTTCCCTCGTGGAGCGTGAATCTTATGCTCATTGCAACGGAAATGTTGATCTGTTGCTATTTAAAATTAATGTTACTTAATTACCACTTGTTAAGTTTGGGCTATTCTTCGCGAGACGAGAACTTCGACCTCGCTAACTCCCTCGATCGATTTTAGACGTCGCTCGACCTCGTCCATGATCCCGGAGGGCTCTTCCGGCATTAGAATGTGGGCGATGAGAGCTACGAGCCCGAAGGCGACAGGTTCCTCGTCGAATTTGTAGATGGTGGCCTTACCCTCGAGCGATTTCCTGATTGTCTCCTTGAGCCCGGTCATGTCTGCGACTATGTCTGAGGGGAATATCTTAAGAGAAACCATTACCTTTGCCAAAAATGATCAGTTGCTAGGGTCCTGAAAAGCCGCATTTCTGGCATTTGTAGGGGCGACCAAAGCCGCGGCACTTTTCGCAGCGCCAGATGGTTGTATCGCCGCACTGTGGGCATGGGAATTTTACTGCACCTTCGCGTGGCAGTATCATGCGTCCGCACCAGTTGCAGGAGGGCATTCGAACCGTGCGAACTTCAGTCAACATTAGCGACCGAGGGTCGAAGTCCCGGTGCGGATTATATGCCTTCGCACAAGCTCACCTGCTCATGCCATTGTGGCGGGCTGATATTTCTCCACAGGATTGACCCATAGAGTTATGACCGTTAGTTCGAAGTTAGTGATAGTTTCCCATTGATGCAGCCGCTGAGCCTGCAAACAAAGATCTCAGGCATGGTTTGGGTCGTATGCGGTTTGATAGTTATAGTGGCGAAAGTGAGCTTGTTCCCCGGGTCTACTTCTATCTATTGGGAATATGTTGGGGGTCTTATGATCCTTTTTGGTCTCGTTCGGCTGCTGTGGGGGCTGGTCAGGGGTGGTAAGAGTAGAAAGCCCCGTTTCTGGTCAAGGATCGTCTAGGTCGCGATTGCCGGATTGTCTGAATGGGATTCTGGGCTTGTTTTTTCGGGACGGGCTTGTTATCGGCGCGTGGAGTAGTATGATCTGGAAATCGTGGGCTTAGATTTGGGATCGGGGCTGAAAATGGGCGATTTCCGGCTTGGAGGTCCTTAGGGGTTAGCGCCAAGCGCCGGCCCTAGATGGGTCTTGCGCCACGTATCTGACCTGGAATAGATCGGTCTAGGTCGGAAGCTTACATTCTAACGGATCTTTGTCAGCTCTTAGCCGTCTGAATCTTGGAAACCTAAGTCTCCCGTCATTTGTCAAGGCCATGTAGGCCACTTCGACAACGAGCTTAGGCTTGACCCAGGTTACGGGAGTCGGCGAGTCAACTGGTCCTTCAACTGTTGCGGTCTGCTTTTCGATTCTAACGAGTTTCGATCTCAGTTCCTCCAGTATCTTGTCGGAGAAGCCCCCTCCTACGTTTCCTATGTGCTGGAGCTTTCCATCTTCGTCATAGGCAGCAAGAATCAGCGAACCAAACGTCGGAGACCGTGCGCCCTCTCCTTCGCTGAAACCGACGATTACACAGTCAGTAGTGTTGACCCGTTTTACCTTGACCCAGTAATCGGTTCGTAAACCTGGAACGTACAGCGAATGGCTTTCTTTGGCGATCACTCCCTCGAAACCACCACCAGTCACTTCTTTGAAGAAACGAGTTCCCTCCGCTTGGATATGATCCCCGTATAGCAAATATGGACCCTCCTTAACAATCGACTTGAGCCGCTTCTTCCTCTCCACGAGCGGGCGAGCAATTATGTCACGGCCGTCAAGGTGAAGAAGGTCAAAGGCAACGTACGTAACAGGCGGCGTCTTCCCAAGAATATCGACACGTTTCTGGTCATCGACACCGAAGCGAACTTGCAGCCGACCAAAGTCAGGAACGCCATCTTCTCTCAAGACAACAACCTCTCCATCGATGATTGCGGTCTTTGCTCTAATGCGAGACGAGATCTCTTGGAGTTCCGGATAGGAGCGAGTCGCGTCTCTCAGATTTCTGTTCTGGAGCTCAATCCTTCCTTCTTGAAAGAATAGAATGGCTCTGAGTCCATCCCATTTCGGCTCGAAAAAATAATCATTGTTATCGAAGGGTTTACCGTTTTTGGCGAGCATCGGACGTATCGGACGCTCGTCAAAAAGCGTCAACGCCTCTCGTGAGTCTTGATGCTGGCCCGGAGAGCCTCCATGAGATTCTTTGTAGGCTTGATCTCCGGGACACGCAGCTCGACAACTTCTTCCTGACCCTTCATCTTGGCCTCGACTAGTTTCATCAACGACTCCTGATACGTGTCCCTGTATTCTTTGAAGGCGAAGGGCTTCTTCATTATCTTGATCAGCTGACCCGCGAGCTCCAGTTCCTCCTTCTCCACCTCCGGCGCCTTCTTCAGCTCGGGAAGATCTTTCGGACTGCGGATTTCATCCGCATAATGAAGAGTCTCCATCAAAATGGCCCCCTCGTAGGGCCTCAAGGCTACCAAGTGCTCCTTCTCATGCATAACCACCCGACCGACAGCGACCTTCCCCTCTTGCTCCAGAGCCTCCAGCATCAGGAAGTATGGTTTCTCGCCATTCTCGTCCGGGACGAGGTAGTAGCTCGAATCAAAATAGATAGGATCCAATTTGTCCGCATCTACGAACTGGAAGATCTCCACAAGTCGTCCAGATCGAATCTCTAGCTTCTCAAGCTCCTTTTGAGTGATAGCAACATACTTTCCCTTTTGAATCTCAAATCCACGGACGACGTCTTGCCACGGAACCTCCTTGCCATCCTTCGGACATATACGCTTGAAGTTGAGAGGACTCTTGTCTCGAGGACACAAGAGACGAAGCCCAGTCTTATGCTCGGAAATTGCCCCGTACGTCTTGACAGGTATGCTTACCAGTCCAAAGCTGATCGCTCCCTTCCATATCGCTCTAGGTGGCAAAGTCTCATCCCGGTCTTTTTAGAACAAGCCCCTTTTCCGAACTCGTCGAATAATAGGGTTACTCGGAGACAATTAAGGTATCGAAACAAGCTCGCAGCACAAGAGTGAAGGACGTTGAAGAAGATCGAAGAGGTGGTCGAGGTTGGTGGAAGGATGCTCGTGCTCTCCAACCTAGACAAGTTGATGTGGAAAAAGGAACGAATCACCAAGTCGGATATTATCCAGTACTATCTCTCTGTGGCGCCCAAGATGATCCCGCTCGTCCGAAACCGGCCGTTAATGCTGAACCGATATCCTCACGGTGTCCCAGGAAAGTCCTTCGTCCAGAAAGACTGGCCGCACCATCCCGACTGGGTCAGAACGGCACCGGTAAGATCTGAGAGCCTGAACAAGACTGCCAGACACGTCGTCTGCGATGATCAGGCGACTCTAGTTTGGCTGGCAAACATGGCTTGTATCGAGATCAACCAGTTTCTAGCATCCGCACCAAACGTCGAGTCCCACGACATGGTATTGGTGGACTTGGACCCCCACCCGCCTGCGGGATTCGAGGATTCACTGGAGATCGCCGAGGCCGTTCACGCAGCACTGAACCAGATGAAGCTACGACACATGATCAAAACCTCGGGCGCTGATGGGATTCATTTCCTAATCCCGATAGTTCCAAGATACTCGATCGAGATCATCCGACGGTTCGTCTTACTTTTGGGCGTTCTCCTAGAGCAGCTGGCTCCGAAGATGGTCTCGACATCTCGCAACAAGGGCCAGCGAGCCGGAAAGGTCTACGTGGACTACTTCCAGAACGGTCTGCAGAAAACTATTGCGGCCCCGTTTTCTCTAAGACCTGAGCCGGGTGCTCCAGTATCGTTTCCACTAGCACCTAAGAATTTGAAGAAGAGCCTACATGCTGAGGACTTTAACCTGAGAACCGTTCCAGGCCTGTTGAAGAGGGTTCCAGAGTTTGATACCAGTCCCGATCAGGGATTGGAGTACGCGTTTCAGGAGCTTGGCGCCAAGTCGTAGTTTGCATGATCTTTGGTGGGCCGGGAGAGATTTGAACTCTGTCGACCGATTCCCGTGCTGGTTCTCGACCCCACGGTTATCAGCCGTGTGCTCCTCGGCCGTAAGAGCTTTGCTTGGCTCTCAGTTAACCGTGCTGAGCTACCGGCCCAACGAATTTAGCGAGCGAGACAAAGACGCGTATTAAGATTTTTCCAGTGTTTCTTTCCTCTCCCGTTTCTCCAAAGTCTTAAGACTTCGATAGAACGCGGCGCGATTCTACTGGGCCGGTAGTTCAGCCTGGTATACCAGGACCGACTAGGTCTTGGGCTGAAGAACGTTCGGTTCGCATGGATCGATTTCGATCTAGAGTGACCGAAAGGCCGCGGGTTCAAATCCCGCCCGGTCCACCATCCTCTCTTGATCGGTAGCGAGGTCACAAACGCTAAAGCGTGGGACGTCTCGGCCAAAGGTAAGGACGTAAGGCTCGTTCGATGGAAGAGTTCGAAGAGAAGTTCATCAAACCGATCGTCAACGCCTCGTATCCAGCGACCCTGGCCGGTCTTGACCTGGCCGTGTTACAGTTTTCGAGCTCTCCAGGGCTTATGCTGAACTATACGCTTTTAGCGGGCGCAATGGGCTTTCTTCTATCAGCATTCTCCGTATTCTCGTACACGATCTATCCGACAAGGAAGAAGCTGTGGACATCTAGCGCACTTTCCTTTATTGCAGGATTATTCTGCTCCATCCTAGCCGTAATGCTACTTATCTTGAAGCCGGTTATCGGCAACGTCTAGGGAACCTGCGCCCGCCATTTGCGTATAAGAATAAATACGAACCGAGTCGTTGGCTAGAGTCGAGGGGTTCTGGTATGCCGGAGAAGCCTGCTGTGTTCATGATTGACAAGCCTCACTTTGACGTTAAGCTTCTTTCAGACATGCTCAAGGTCGACCTGAAGGAAGGTGCTCGCGCGGAGATCGACAAGCTAGTTGGAAACCGGCCTGCGTTGCGGGATACTCTTGGATGGATGTTTCAAACCATCGTTCCCTTGGACGTGCACCTGTGGCAGAT
This sequence comes from Candidatus Bathyarchaeota archaeon, assembly GCA_005883695.1. The sequence continues at coordinate 5,633 of VBBV01000184.1, forward strand.
CGAGAAAGTGACAGTAGATTCTTCGGGAAAAGTAAATATCAGGATTCCACATCGCAGGGATATTCACATTCCACTTGAGCCTCTCGAGGCTGAGAGGCTGGTGGAAAAGATGAACGAGCTAATTCCAATAGAAAAAGAACGAAGGGTCGAAAGGGAATTAGCCGAGCAGGCGGCAGAGAAGGATCTGGAACGGCGGAAGGCCGAGACGCTGAAGTATCGTCCCTTGCGCTGACACCGAATACGCGTTAAGCGTCACGTGCAATCGACCACTTGTATCACAATCCGCGTTACATGTCGGGGGAGGATTTTCGAAAGACCTTGTCCCTCATTGTCTCACGAAAAGCGGAGAAGACGACAATTTTCTTACGCTGCACGATAACCTCCGCTACGGCGAGGATGAGGAACATAATTCCCACAACTAATCT
>VBBV01000082.1 GCA_005883695.1 Candidatus Bathyarchaeota archaeon
CATCTCTGGAAGCGAACTCTTCCTTGCAGAATCAATTAGAAACAACGCGTCTTGCTTGTTGTGTGCGAAGCACATCAATAGAACAAGTTGTTCCTTTACGCCTGGATTCAGACTTCCAAGGTCCCATTTGAGACAGGAATTCACTCCTCTCGTCCCTGAATATAGGGCCAGAGAGTTACCGGATAGTTTGCCGTCTCTTGCATCAACGAAGGCATCTGATGGCTCTTCGTGGACCCCGCATTGATGGGCGGAAGAGCGTCTCTCACCTCCAAAGGCAAACCAATAGTTTCGCTTGTAGGAGACGATCGTGTCAGATATCTGGTCGTAGTAGCAAGCATCACCGATAGGGGTTTCAGCTATGTCGAAGTCGTTGTAGTAGAGGAAACTTGTGTCAATGGGAGCCAAGTTCTTGCTGACTATCTCAAAAACCCTGACGAGAGCATCCTTGCTGGGAAGGACGAAATCTGTGGCTTTCACCTCGAAACCATTACGATCATCAGTGAAAGTTGTTTCAAGAATTGTGCTATCGGGAAGATATCTCTGTCTTCTTGTCCAAGGATCGTCTGTCAACCAGCTGAAGGATTCGTTCTGACCCTTCCCGCATATGATTCCTGGTAGAGAGCCCCGAACATGCTGAGGATAGTTGTGTGTAGGCCAGAATAAGTGCCTGAGTTCTCCGTTCTTCCCAATGGTAATTAGTGTAGAACGATTGCCCATCGGGGCCTGCTGACTTGTCGAGAGCATCTGCAGTGCCTTTCTTTAAGAAGGTCCGGTCCGCGAAACTTAAAGGGGTTAGGTATCGCAACCATTGCAAGTGAAGGTACAGCGATATTCAGCATTCTCTAGGCTTCTCCTACAATACCAACGATGAATGGTCTTCGTTCGGCGACGATCCCGCTATCAGGTGTCGATCTGCAAGGCACTACGAGCGTAATAGATTGGTGGTCAGGGCTTCCCTCGCTCCACCTTCTAGGCACTTTATACGTAACTGGCTTCAGTCTTCTGTGGAGGCTGGACGCGGGGATCATTGATCTAGAACTCGCGTGAACCTTGAAGGCTGTTGTTCTAGCCGGGGGCGAAGGAACCCGTCTACGGCCTCTCACCTTTACCCGGCCTAAGCCAATGCTTCCACTCGGTCCCAACCCGATAATCCACTACGTACTCTCTCATCTGTCCTCGAACGGGTTCCACGACATTATCATCATTGTCGGCTATCTCAAAGATCAACTAATGGGCTATCTAGGAGACGGCTCCCAGTTCGGGGTCAGAATCACATACGTTGTCGAACCGGAAGGAGTCGCATTTGGAACCGCTGGAAGCCTGAAACTGGCCGCTCACTTGTTGGACGAAACATTTCTCGTCGTCCAGTCCGACACAATCAGCGAAATCTCTCTAACCGAAATGGCTCACTTCCATTCGGACAGGGGGGGAGAAGTCTCCATCGCTCTGACTGAAGTAGAAGACCCATCCCTCTACGGAGTCGCGGTTCTGGGGAAGAGAGAGGAAATCGTCAAGTTTCTAGAAAAACCGGCACCAGGCGCAGCGAATAGTAGCCTAGCGAGCGCTGGCTTCTACATTCTCGAACCCGAAGTCGTCGATTACATCGAGGATGAAAAGTGGGACTTCGCTCGCGACCTGTTCCCCTACCTAATGCGAGTGGGTGAGCATCTCTTCGGGTTCGCCTCCAAGTCTTTCTGGGTGGACGTGGGAGAACTGAAGGGCTACTTGAGAGGAGCCGGCTGGGTCCTGCGCAAGCTAGATCAAGATGCTCCTATAGACGCGAGGACGCTTGGCAATTCTGAACCACCGGTTTTCGTAAGGGGAAATGTCAGGATGGGTCAGCGCGTTCAGATTTCAGGTCCATCATGGTTCGACAATGACGTCGTGATTGGAGATGATGTTAAGATCCAGCCTGGAACGGTTTTGAAAGGAGATTCCCACGTCCGCTCAGGGACATGCATGGACCAAACGGTGGCGTTTAGTCATACGGAAATTGGAAGCGGTTGTTCCGTAAAATCGACAATAATCGGTGAGCGAGCGACGGTCGGCAACAATGTAACCATTGATGGAGCCATAATCGGGCAGGGTTGCACTATCGGAGACCGAGCGGAGATTTTACCTGGAAGTCGACTGTGGCCTAATACTAGAGTTGAAGCGGACGCTACTGTAGACGGGATCATGGCGGTCCCAAGGGACAAGTCATTCTACTTTGACACTGGTCTCGGACAATATTCGGGAATACTCGCCTCCTCAATTGGAGAATTCCTGGAAGCTCTCAAAATCGTGCCGCTAGAATCTCTGGAATACCATATTGGACGGAGGGACTTCGAGAAATGGATGAAGGATGTGTTGGGTTCGATTCAACTGGCCGATAATATCAGGACCCTTAGACGGTCTCAGTCTAAGGGCGAAGAGCTCCGCGTTCAGCTAATCGACTACGTCATGCAGTGGGCTGAGAAGGTCTCTTCTCTACGAGAAACTTCTGGCCAACAGAAACGACCTAACTGGCCACTAACTACTGTCTAGCTGTTGAGCCGAGAGAATCCATTGGAAGATTTCCATCTCAGAACGCAATAACATTAAGCGGGAACTTCTTGTAACAATGTAGATTCTAGGTCCGAACCCGAACCCAACTCTCGGTTGTTCGCGAGAGTCTCCCAAAAGAACTATTTTTCCAAACAATCTTTCTCCAAAAATAAGCATGCTTTTCACGACCCCCCGGGGTGGTCGATTTTCCCGCGCCCCGCCCTTCACGAAAATGTTACAGAAGGATCTATTTCTGTAGACTAGTAACCGAGTCCGATATCATTCTCCATACTATCGCCGCGTGGGTAGCGATACCAATTATAGGCCGTTTCAACAACGACTAGTATAGCGTACAGAACAGCAACGAGCTTGTTTGTTGGATTAGCAAATGAAGCTTGACCAAGGCCCTTCTGGAGAGCTAACGGTCCTGGACTCAGGATACACAGACCAAGTTCTGCTCGATTGCGTCAGCGAGGAATATCTCCGGATAAAAGCGATAGTCTTCAACTCGCTCAACGACATGAACAAGCTATTTCTAGTCGACCGAGCACTCTACACGAACAGTCCAGAAAGACCCCTCTTCATGGAGTGGACCCCGCAAAACATGTCCGCTATTAAAAAGCCCTTGGTGATCTCGGAAGTGAAATTGTACAGCGTGGAGAGGACTTGGGGACTAAGCACTCTAAGAATGATGAAGTAGGATCTTACTCAGTTCGCGTTAGCACAATCTCTATCGTGGACACGTTCCGCTGATCGTCTCCCTCGCCTAGCAACTCAGTTCCGATCCTGACCTCTTTGATGACCAGCTTGCCCTGGAAGAACCGGTTCCTGACAACCTCGACAACATCCACGGCGTGGCTGATAGACTGACCCCTGGCTTTAACTGTCAACTGTTTAGATCCGCTGTTGAAGTGCATCATGACAGCCGTCGCATAGGCCATCAAAGGTTTCTTTCCTATGAACACAACATCGGGCGGCGCACGGCTCATAGGACGGGTTTCAGATGTTCTCTCCGGAGCTCTTTCCTGAGTTCTTTCTGTATGCGCGGGACGTTTCGGTTCTGTTTTCTCCACTTGCAAACACTAGCCTCTTTGAATCCTTACGGTGAGGAGCGGGGAAGCTTCTAGCGACTTAAGCCTTTGGCTACCCTTAGTGAAAAAGAAACGGGAAAAAAACGTGAAGAGGAATTGGAGGGGCCGAGTTCGCGAGATTCTTAGATAATATCCCGAGTGAGGGCTTCTCTGAACTTGACCCTGCAGTCTTGGCACTGGAAGAGGCCGATCAGCACGTTCTTCTTGGACTTGCCGCCCTTGAGCTCCCAGACTTTTGCCGCCTTGGGAACGTCAGCACCGCATTTTGGACATACGACCTTGTAGAACTGGCTTGGTAGCTGGAGGCTTGGCTGAGAGACGTCTGGTCCTGAGGGTATGCCTTGAATGGTTTCTGTGTCTGGAATCGATGGCTGAATCTCGGTCTCTGTTGTAGCGGTTGCTGAGGAAGCATCTGCAATGGGCATGTCATCGACGACCTTGACGACGAGTGCATCTGCGATGTCTTCAACGTATTCTTGCGCCGGGGCACTCGTGAAAGAATCGTCAACGTTGGGGGTATTTGCTTGGGTCAATGGCGTGATGGGGACGGCTGCAATGGGATCAGCAGAAACTGCTGATACTGGTTGAGCCTGTTCACGGACTAGTGGAGTAGTCAGCGCGGTCGGGGCTGACGCCGGGGCACTGATTGGCTGGTTGTTCATCTGGGGATTGGTCCAGTTTGTGTCGCTGCTTGATGGCAGTGGCGCCGCAGGTGTTGTCGGTGGAGCCCAGGCTCTCTCTGAGACAATTGAGCTCGCAGCGAACTTGACGCTTGGCGAAGTGGGTGTCGGGTTTGGTCCTTGTTGTGCATTGGCTGGTGTTTGTTGTGGAACGGCGTTTCTCGCCCATTCTTCGATCAGGGTTCGCGGAGCTGGCGGGTTCGCTTGTTTGAAGTCTGCTGATGCCAGTGGCCTAGTCTCGATGTGGGTTAGAACCTCGATCATGTCTTTGATTTCTTCGATGCTGTGGAGGTTTCGTTGTAGGAGGCCTTTGAATTCTTCGCGTTGTCCGCGGTATTCCTGTTCGCTGACTTCGCCGGTCACGTATTTTGTTTCAAGGTTCAACAGCCGTTGTGGTGTGCTGCCAATCTGGTCCTTCGTTTCTTTAAGGTGCTCGTTCAACGTGTAGCCTAACACGTTGATCCTGTCTTGGAGATCTTGTGAAGCTCGTCCGTATTCCTCGTAGATGGTTCGCATTTTTTCTTTGTAGCCGTTGATCTCGCTGACTAACTTCTCTAGAGTTAGATCGTTTAGTACCATTTTTTTCATCCTAGGGAAACGACTTCTATGAGGTAAAATGGTAAAAGCGTTCGACCGCAAAAACCCCGGAAAACAGGGCTTGTAAACCCAGAATCAGCAATTTGGTAGAAACAACACTGTCAATGACGCGTGCCAATTTACCCGGTTTTTAACTAGCAATGCTAAACTGGGATTGGGGAAAACACAACTTCCTACCAATTTTCTGACACCGCATATAAACCAAAACCGTCCTGTGGCGCACACAATATACCCGCCAATTATCTGTTGACAACATGCAACCTATTGCATGAGCTAGAATTTCTCTAGCCCACAGAGTATCAAATCAGACCCTTACGTGTCAAGAACCCACTTGGAACGCGTCCCCGATAAACCAGCTTTCAAGATAGAAATGTCATACAAGTCCATGAAGAATTGGGACCGAGAGCAAAGGGAACCCTTGCTCTCGAAGGTCACTGATCGCATCCACCACCAAGAACCGCTCAAAGAAAAGATCTCACAATGCGTCTACAAACTCAAAGTCCAACAGAACAGGCTCGAAGGAGCCAACCTCAAAACCCAGCAACACGACAAGTCACTCTTCGACAAGTGCGTCCAAGCCCAAGTCGCCAAAGACCCAATGAGAAGCGCGATGTACGCTAACGAGATCGCTGAGATCCGGAAAATCGCCAAAGTCACTCTCAGAAGCGAACTCGCCCTCGAACAAGTCGTACTACGACTCGAAACAATCCAAGAATTCGGCGACGTCGCAGCCATGATGGGCCCAGTAGCAGGCGTTGTACATGCAATCAAGAACCAGATCGCAGGAGTCATCCCACAAGTCGGATACGAACTAGGCGAGATCTCTGACACACTCAACAGCGTAGTCATGGAAGTCGGCGAAGCAACAGGCCAGGGCTACGACTTAGAAGCCTCAGGCCCAGAAGCATCAAAGATCATCTCTGAAGCCAACACCATAGCTGAGACTCGGATGCGTGAGAAGTTCCCGGAGTTACCCTCTCCAACCGCCATCGCAGAACACGAAACAATACTTCCAAGGTAGGAGTAACTCCGACAACATTTTTTGGTGCAAAATCATGCCGATAACACTTGAACAAGTCCGAAGATTCCTCGGTAGAACCCTCCAAGACCCCTACGGCAGAGCCTTCGGCAAAGTCGTAGGCATCTCCGCCAACCTCAGAGATGAAGTAACAGGAGTAGGAATTGAGGAGGGCAACGGAGAATTCCTCCAATGCCCCGGTGACAGAGTCACCATAACCGGCGACACCCTCGTCCTAGCCCCGGCCTGGAAGGTCGAAGCAGAGGAATTTCGCAAAGAATTTGACATTGTGACCAGACGCCTCCGAGCGCTTGACGAGCTGTTCAGCGTCGGCGACATCCAAAAGGACGTCTACGAGGATCTAAGAAAACAACACGAGGACGCAATCAACGAGCTAAAAGGCAAGAGAAAGGAAATAATCGACACTCTCAGCCAACGAACCAGCACCCTCAACACCCAACTCCGACAATTACAGACACACCTAGCCGGCAACAAGATGCTCCATGCCTCGGGCGAGTTCGACGATATGAACTACAAGGCTGCTAGCGACGCCATCGACAGCGGTCTCGTCCGGGCGATGGCTGAGAAGAAGGACGTTGAGTCAATCTACAGTTATCTCCAGAAACTCGACGGCACCCAAGCTCCGCCCACTGCACAACAGCCACAGCCCATAGCTTCAACACCTCAATCGACCACAACTACAGCGTCATCCTCGCGAGACCCTGTTCTAGTACTTCACGTGAGGGAGACTTAGGAGGATTCAAGGGCTGTTACGAAAGTTCGAAGAGAAAGTCCATCCTATTCCACTAAAAGAGCGCATAGCGCAAGCTCTGTTCAGGCTCGGCTCCCAGAAAGAAAAACTGGAGCACATGTCCGCCCGGCTACAACAGCGGGACAAGGAGATGTTCCAACGCTGCATCGGAGCCCAACTCTCCAAGGACACAGCACACGCAGCCCTCTACGCTAACGAGTGCGCAGAAATCCGGAAAATGGCACATCTCACACTCAGCAGTGAACTAGCCCTCGAACGAGTGATCCTGCGAATGCAGACGGTCGAAGAATTCGGCGACATAATGGCTCAAATCGCACCAGTAATCGGTGTCGTGCGCGAGACCCGCGGCAGAATCGCAGGCGTCATCCCGGAAGTCGCCAACGAGCTTGGTGAGGTCAACAACATGCTCAGCGACATGAGCATGGAAACCGGTCAGGTCGGCGAAGACCAGGGCTTCGACATGAGCGCCTCAAGCACCGAAGCGCGCAAAGTACTCGAAGAGTCCAGTGCCATCGCATCTCAACAAATGAAGGAGCGATTCCCAGAACTACCACTACCAGACGCCCGCCAACCCGTCCCAGAACCAGCCACCCGTGCCCCCGAACAAAGGATTCCCATCGCCATCACAACCTCAGGATCGGAAGAGGCACCGCTCGAGGACAGGCTCCTAAGCTACATCAAAACACACAACGGCGAGCTAAGCCTCAACAACTGCTCCGCAGAACTACTCGTGTCGAGCGACGACATCAGACGTTCTCTACAACGGCTCAAGGATGACGGAAAAATAGTCATGGACTAAACGGGAGACAGATGCTCCCGTCCAAGCCCTTCAGTGTCACAAGGAGGGACAAGAAATCTCAGCATCAGAAGAACTGGAATCGCTCGCAGTAAAATACGCGAAAGAAGCCATCGAGCTTGAGAGAAAAGGCTCCAAAAGACTCGCTGCAACTAAATACCAACGAGCCATCGAAGTCCTCCTCAAGCTATGCTCCCTCTACCCAGCTGCGCCCCAAAACAGAGTCTACACCGAACATGTAGAAGCCTACAAGAAACGAATCCAGGAACTCCAATCCGACGAGCCAATTGCCCATTCTATCGATTCCACTGAAACCCGAGACTCTAAGACAATCAAGCTCGACCAGTGGGTTCTAACCGAGAAACCGGACATCAGTTGGAGCGATATCGCCGACCTTGAGAAGCCGAAAAGAGCGATCGAAGAATCAATAATCTTCCCAGTGAGGCGACCAGATCTCTTTCCACTCGGTTGGCCCCGAGGAATCCTCTTCTTCGGACCCCCAGGCTGCGGAAAGACGCTGCTCGCTGCAGCCATTGCTAGCGAGATCAAGGGGATGTTCTTCTGCGCTGACGCCGCGTCCCTAATGTCAAAGTGGCTGGGAGAATCCGAACGAAACGTCTCCCAACTATTCACAAAGGCAAGGGAAGTTTCTGAGAACGGACAGCCAGCAATCGTCTTCATCGACGAAATAGATTCGCTCATGGGCGTTCGGGGAGAAGAGGTGGGAGGAGAGGTTAGGGTCCGAAACCAGTTCCTCAAAGAGATGGACGGCATACTCGACAAGAACAAGAAATTCCACGTCTATCTCATCGGCGCGACAAACA
>VBBV01000150.1:0-4042 GCA_005883695.1 Candidatus Bathyarchaeota archaeon
AAGGGAGAAACCGTGTTTCTCCCCAATCCCCCATTTGTTATTCTACGAAAGCCTAAAGGCTCCATAGTCAGTCAAAGGAACGAGTTTCCTATGACGGAGGGGAAGCCGGGCCGCAAGGGCTGGACTGAAATTAGATCTTTCATCGACAGAAGACCCTGGTCCGTTTTATCCTGGTCAGCAGGCTTGTCCGCGCTGGCTTTCATCGTATTCTACGGGCTACAAGCCACCACGAACCCTCAGGTAGGGATCCAGTTCGTCCAGTCGGAATGGCCCGATCCCTCGATCTTTCCCTACTTCTATGCTAAACCCATAACATGGTTCGCCTACTTCAGCTTCGTTTACTGGGCTGCGGGCCTCGAGTCGAATAAGGATCATTTTCTCAGGCTTTCCCCGAGGGTTCGAAACATGTTGTTCCTCGGTACCGCCCTCGTGGCTTTCGCCTCGTTCTACGAGATTTTCTACAACTTCATGGTCTGGTTGGCTCTGGAAGTTCTAACGACTAATTGTCTACCTTTCCCGTGCAACCCTGACAAGATACCAACCATTTTCGATCTCAACGTTCCTATCAACCTGGTTTTCGCAACCAAGATAGTGACCACTGCATTCGGTTTGTCTATGTACTCGCTATGGTTCCTTCACCGCGTGGACGTGGAGACGGAAAGGCGAAATCAGACGACGAAGGCTGTGGATGTGGATGCGAAAGCTCCTTTGGCGAGCCCGTCAAGGAAACCTATAGAAATCGAAGCCGGCCTCGTTGCTCAACAGCCGATAGATCCAACTGTAGACCAAACCTGAATCACTATCCTAGGGAAAAATGGACTTTTGGAAACCTATGATGTAGCCGTAATCGGAGCCGGTCCAGCAGGAGTAATGGCCGCGTGGAAATCAGCGGAGTCACACGCAAGGACTGTCTTGATAGAGCGAGAAGGTTCTCCCGGAAAGAAAGTTTGTGCCGAAGGAGTGTTGGCAGACGTTCTTACTGACGCAGAGGTTATGCCGTCACCCGAGTTTGTAGCCAATGAAATTTCCGGAGCCTTCCTCTACTCTCCAGATGAAGCGAAGAGAGTGAATGTTGGGGGCGAAGGCTACATCCTTGATAAGCCAGCTTTTCTTCGAGTCCTCGCCGACCGGGCTGAAAAGGCAGGCGCAGTTGCAAGATATTCGACCTCAGTAGAGGATATCGAGCGACAAGATGGCTCTATTGAGATCCGGGGCAAGATGGACGGAGAGCCCAGCTCGGTAAGAGCGAAGATTGTCATAGGATGCGACGGAACGGGTTCTATACTAGCTAGGCGGTTCTTTCCGCGGAAGAACTACCAAGCGATTACAGCTTTACAATACTCGATGACCAATTGCGAGGTCGAGGACGAGTCAAAACTCGAAATCTACGTCGGACACGAAAAAGCACCCGCGGGCTACATCTGGGTGTTCCCTAAGGGAAAAGGCGATGCGAACGTGGGCATCGGCGTGAAAGGTGCTGGTGCAAAAGCGCTTCTCGACAAGTTCATCGAGAAACACCCGCGAGCATTCGGTTCCGCAGGAATCGAACGGACACTTGCTGCCCCAGTGCCAGTTGGTGGAGAAGTAGAGAGTTACGTTGCCGACAATATGATGCTTTGTGGCGACGCTGCAGGGCAGGTCATACCTCTCACCGGAGCTGGGATTCACACTGGTCTAGTAGCTGGAAGGATTGCAGGCGAAGAAGCAGCTATCTCAGCTCTCAATGGGAACACGTCAGCGGAGAACCTGCAACGGTACCGAGATAGATTTGATAAGCTGTGGGGGCAACGCATCTCAAACAGTCTGAGAGCCCTAGACTCCTTCGAAAGATTCTCCGACCATGAACTTAACATCATTACAGGTCTCTTAGAGGGGCAGGATCTGGTTGAGATGGCAAACGGTTTCAGCCCTACGAAAGCCGTGGGACTGATGGCCCGACACCCACTTCTTGCGATGAAGGTCGCGTATCAACTTTTGACAGGATAGAAGGCGAGACCAATGGGACCAGTAGAATCTTCATTGCTTGCGGCGATCAAAGAACAAGGTTGCATTCACTTATCGCTTTTTGATCCTGAGAAGTTCACAGGACGCCTATCAAAGTCACTCGAGGACCTCAAGAGAGGGGGAACTGCGGCAATCATGGTGGGCGGTTCTACTGTCAGGACAGTGGATCAACTCGACGGAACTGTGAAGAAAATCAAGGAGCTGACCAACCTCCCAGTCATTCTCTTCCCAAACGGTCCCGCGGGAGTTAGTCGTTTCGCCGATGCAATATTTTTCATGTCTCTGCTCAACTCTTCCACCCCTCGCTTCCTGATTCGTGCCCAAGCGAAAGGTGCACCGTCGGTCAAGCGGTTCAAGCTCGAACCGATTCCATTGGGATACTTGGTGGTGGGAGACTCGAAAACCGCTGTGAGCTCTGTTGGAAGAGCAAACAGAATCCCGTACTCTAAGCCGGAATTGGCCGCTGCGTACGCTCTTGCCGCCCAATATCTCGGGATGCGGTTTGTCTACCTCGAAGCGGGAAGTGGAGCGGAACATCCGGTAGAAACGAGCATGGTCCACAAAGTCTCCTCGGACTTGGACATTCCAATAATTGTGGGCGGAGGTATTCGAACGCCGGACCAGGCGCGAGCTTTGGCAAAGGCGGGAGCCTCAGCGATTGTGACAGGGACCCTTCTTGAGCAACAGGGGCCCGGTCCAGTGAAGAGTATTGTGTCTGCCATGAGACGCGCCTAGTGGATGCGTTGTGACTCAACATGCCACTGGTGGTGTGGGTAGTACCGTTGGAGCATTCAATTTCATCCGAAGAGTAGGGTTTCCATCGACGCCAGAGGTCATCTCTGGTCTTCTAACTCTTGCAGCGCTCGCATCGGTTCTTGCCCTCCCGTTAGCGGGAATAGGTCTCCAAGCTACACTGCTCTTCTCATTGATTGCGGTCGTGATCCCATCCCTCGTCGGCGAGGCTCTAAACTCAGCAACGATTCTTCATGGCGACAAGGTTCTGAACTTTCGAAGGCTCATGGGGCTGGAAATTCTTTCTTGGTTCTTGCTCATAGTGGCATTACCAGTTGGAGTGATCGCTGGAATGGTCGTTTCGAACACGATGCTCTGGGCTGATGGATTTTTCGCAGTACTAGTCTTCTCTTTGCCCATACGGTTTCTGACTATTGCATCGATTTCATCGATGCCCTCTTGGAAGAAGCTGTTGGCGTCTGCACTGCCGCCAATTCTCGCGATTTTCTCCTTTTCGATCTTCGGGTCCAACGCCGGTTTGGCAATTGTTACAAGTGCTCTTGTGACCCGTGGAACAACCGCCTTTGTCGTAGGGGTCGTCGTCTCAGTTGCCGGAGTGGCAAGGATCGTAAGGGACGTCGAACGCTCAGGCACCCCAGAGGTCCGGGATTCTCCTCTGACGCTCTTCAGGGCGTTCCTTCAACACTGGCTCAGGTCAGATCCCGAGTCTCTAGAAAGCCGACTTGGCACGCTGGGGACGCAGGGAGTGATCGAAGGCTCGACTCTTGCTTTCTCAGGCACGAAAGCGGCGGTTGGTTGCGTTGTAGTATCGAACTTCCATCCAGGACCCTATCGTGACCTTGGCAGCGGTGGACTCCCCTCTCGGCTGACAGTAGCCCTTGAAAGATCGAAAGGGGGGATCGTCCAGGTCCCACATGGGATCTCAAATCATCAGTTGAACATCGTTTCGCAAGAGGATGTGCAGCGAGTCATAGAGAAGGTTGTGGCAGAATACCCTGTCGCAACTCCCATTCACGACTCTAGTACCATGGTCAGATTCACTCTAGACGAAGCTAAGGTGTCTGGTCAGGTCTTCGGTAACGTCGCTTTTCTCACGTTGACTCTCTCCCCCATTGACATGGAGGACCTGCCTTCCGAAGTCGCCCATGAGATCGAGCGGGAAGCTCAAGCGCGCGGTCTAACGGCCATTATCGCAGATGCTCACAATAGCCTTTCAAATCAAACCTCAATAACCCCCGACCAGGCGGGAAAGCTCGTTGAGGCGTCAGTCAAAGTGCTGGACCAG
>VBBV01000150.1:4119-4702 GCA_005883695.1 Candidatus Bathyarchaeota archaeon
GAGTGGGAACCAGATCGTTGCCTATCTGACCATTGATGGGAACAATATGCACACCGGAGTGAGAGAGGCATTACTGGAAGACCTTGAAAAGATTGGAGTATCAGACGGTGAAATAATGACTACAGACACGCACCTTGTAACTGGGCTCGTCAGGTCTCCTCTTGGATACTACCCGGTTGGAGCCCATATAGACCTCAGACTCCTGACGGAGAAAGTGAGAGAGACAGTGCAGCGTGCCATCGTGTCGATGGAAGAATCGTCTGCAGGTTTTTCCAAATTCGCCATTGAAGTGCGAGTTCTCGGCTCGGAAACCTTTCAGACTATCACAAGTTTCGTCGGCCGCATCGCAAGGCGAATTGCACGTCAATTCTACATGCTCGAAGCCCTTACCCTTGCCGTGACTCTAGTTGTCCTATTCTTCCCGTGAATGCCATGGAAGCAGATGAGTCCCTACACTACATGCAACTTCCTCGAGAGGTCATTGTAGGCAAGAATGTCCTCGGCCGAACCGGAGAGGTCTGTGCAAGACTCGGCTACACTGGCACTGCCCTCGTAGTTTCGGGGCCTGTAACTTACCCTCTCG
>VBBV01000150.1:4710-6882 GCA_005883695.1 Candidatus Bathyarchaeota archaeon
TGTTATCGTCAAAGAATCAACTGAGGCAGTCGTAAACCAGGTCATAGGAGCGATCAAGCGCGTAAAGGCCTCTATTGTCTTAGGGGTTGGCGGCGGCAAGGATATTGACGTGGCAAAACTCGCATCAGCCAAGGCCTCTGTTCCCTTCATGAGCACTCCTACGGCTGCAAGCCACGACGGAATCGCAAGTCCCTATGCTTCGATCAAGGGCGGTTCAAGGCCTTATTCGATTAGGGCTCAAGCACCTGTGGCAATTCTCACGGATATCGATGTGATAGCCGATTCTCCCTACAACCTGCTGGCTGCCGGTTGTGCCGACATTGTTGCCAAGTTTACTGCCGTTAAGGACTGGCAGCTCGCCCACAAACTGAAGAACGAGTACTACGGCGACTATGCAGCCGACCTAGCACTGATGAGTGCTGAGCTTGTTACAAAGAATGCAAAGGAGATCCTCAAGAGAAACGTCGAAGGCGTCCGAACGGTAGTAGAGGCACTCATAAGTTGCGGTGTGGCAATGAGCATTGCTGGAAGCTCCCGACCCTGCAGTGGGTCGGAACACTTGTTCAGTCATGCACTTGACATTGTGGCTGGTGAAACCAGTCTACATGGTGAGAGAACTGGTGTTGGCGCAATCTTGTGCGCTTACCTCCAGGGATCCAACTGGGAAGCAATTCGAACGTTCTTGAAAGAGATTGAAGCTCCTTCAACTGCCAAGGAGCTTAACGTCTCCCCTGAACAGTTGGTAAGAGCCCTGACGATGGCTCACAGTCTGCGTCCCGAACGATATACAATTCTCGGAGAGACGGGAGTGGCTGAGGCGGCTGCGGAGAAAGTCGCTCGGACTACCGGCGTTATTGGATAGGGCATTGAAGGTCTCCGCTCGGGCCTACGCGATTCAAGGGCTCGTGAAATACCACGGTCTTCGAAACGAGAGACTCCGGCTACCATTTCATGACAGCATATCTGTATGCATGAAATCACTTCCCACCATCACGACAGTGGCGTTTAGCCGAGAGTTCGCGGATGATCATATCCGGATAAACGCTAAGTCGCCATCAAAAAAGGAACAGGATAGAGTGTTAGCGGTCGTTAACCATCTCCGGCACTTGTCTCGTCTGGGGTCCCTGAAAGCAAGAATCGAATCTAGGAACCCTGATGTCAAGGGCAAGGGATTGGGCTTCTCTGCTTCCGGGTTCGCAGCGCTAGGACTCGCAACAGCAAGAGCGTTGGAGCTGGACATCAAGACGCCCGAGTTGTCTGAAGTTGTTAGATTGGGCGCTGGGTCTGCTTCACGCAGCTTGGCCGGGGCGTTCTCAATTTGGTACGCGAACAGAAACGGTGGGTCTTATGCCGAGGAGCTTGCGTCTGCCAGTTCAATCAAACTAAGAACGGTAATTGTTCCGATAGAGTCAGAGATCAAGACGGATAGAGCCCACGCTGACGCTGTCAGGTCTCCATTTTTCAAGTCGCGCCTAGTTTACCTTAGAAGTATTCTTCCACGGATGAAACGGGCTATCTCACGAAAGGACGTGGAGTCCATTGGACGGTTAGCCGAGGAGGATACTCTCAACCTGCATGCAGTTACTATGACAGGCAAGGAGGGATTGATTCTTTTCAGTCCACTCTCGATCGAAATCATCAGAGAAGTAAGAAGGCTCCGAGCTGAAGAGGATCTTCCGGCATGGTTCTCTTTGGACACAGGTCCATCGGTTTTTGTCAACACTACGGGAGACGCTGCCCGGTCAGTTCGAAGGAGTCTCAGCAAGATTACGGACAACGTCTTGGTCTCGGACCCAGGTGGACCCGCCGAGATCATCGACAAGCACCTTTTCTAACCACTCAATCGGTTTGAGTTCGCGAGAACTAGATACTCGAATGTCATCGCAGAAAGGATCCACTGCCGGACCGGCCGACGCAAAGGTTCTGGCTCCTCTTCCAAACGCGAACAAGTACTCGCAGATCGTAACTCGGTTCGCACCAAACCCCGACTTCGTACTCCACGTTGGATCTCTTCGGGCCGTATTTCTTTCTCATGACTACGCGAGAATGTACAAGGGCAAATTCATACTACGCTTCGAAGACACGGACCCTAGACTGAAGAAGTCTGTTCTCGAGTATTATGGACAGATCGAGAAGGACGTGAAGTGGCTTGGGTGCCGGTGGGATGAGGAG
>VBBV01000187.1 GCA_005883695.1 Candidatus Bathyarchaeota archaeon
ACTCCGACCTTTACCACAGACGAGGAGGTGGGAGGGTACACTGGCGTCAACCATCTTGTCGACAAACATGTGATAACGAAGGACATTGACTATTGCATTTCGACTGACAGCGGGATAGAGGTGCTCCATGTCGCGAGTCTCGGTGATTCCGAGTTTGTCATCACTGTCAAGGGTGAGGCCGCTCACTCGGGCCGAGGCTGGACGGGAATCAACGCGATTGAGGAGGCGGCTTCTTTGATCCAGAAATTGAAAATTCTCGGTATCGAGGTTGGGAAGAGAAGATCCAAGATACCGGCGGAGCCGTTGTATGGGACGAAGAAGATGCGGCCAGGCCTCTACGTGAACATGATCAAAGGCGGCTTGAAAGGCAACATCATACCCGACACATGTGAGATTCTAGTCGACAGACGATTCATACCGGAAGAGAAAGCTGCAGAAGTCGAGAAAGAGATCAACAGGGTCGTTAGAGAATTCGCAAAAGAAAGTCCCGCAAAGATCTCGATGAAAAAGATTCTCGGATACGATCCAATGATAACGCCGCCCAACCACAAGCTGGTCAGAGTAGTCAGGAAACAAGCGAGAAAAGTTCTAGGACGAGACACGCCACCGGCAGGAAGCCAAGGGTCTACCGACATGGCAATTGTCAGCCAACTAGGCATACCCGTAGCAGTGATAGGGGCGACACGACAAGACAGCAACATTCACGGAATCGACGAACACGTACGCATAACCGACCTTGTAAGCGTCACAAAAATCCTAGCACACTCATACCTCGAACTATTACCGACTCGCGCGAAATAGGCTCAGCGACCCCTACGAGGTTTGGATTTCTATGGTCACGGGTCCGTCATAGTTGTAGTCTGGAGCTTGAAGCCGCATCGATAGGGCAACCCCTCCGAGGGCCGGTACCGAAATGGGAGCGGGAGGTGCATAGAGTCTATGGAATGTGCGTCAAAGAGTGCAAAATTGGACAGTGAAAATCTGAATCCCATCTGACCGTTTCCCCACGTGAACATGGCTCCACTGACGATGCGCGAGTCGCCGAACCACGGATTGTCAGGGTTTCCAGGGTAGACGATGTTGAGAGTTACGCCAGTTACAGACACTGTGTGCACAGAGAGGGCCACAGCAGGGACGATGGATACGATTACCAGCATGAGGATCCCAGTGAGAATCTTATTTGCGCGGTTGGCGATGTGCAGACGGTTTCTCTCGGGACCGGCTGGCCGAGACCCATCAAGGGGGTTAGTCATCTTCTCGGCTGCTCCGAGGGCGAGCCCGGGAGATCGAAAGAAGTAGGCTCGCACACTAGGCACCAACAGATAGACCAAGATTATTGGTTCGATGAATATTCCCCAGGCAAGTATACGGAGGAATGCTTCGGCAACACTGGCTGCAAAAGCCCCTCCATAAACCAGAATTGACCCCACCCAACCCCAACGCTTTCCTTGCAAGAAACCAATTCCACACAGGACAAATCCAATGCTGGTAAGAGCCACCAAGGGATACAAGGGATCGGCTTGGGTAACGTTGGTGATTGCAGCAAGGGCTAGCACTGCGAAAGTTATGACCGCTCCAAAGATCATGCTGAAAATGCCGAATAATGTTATGTGGACTGGCTTGGCAGGATGCGGCTTGGTGCCCGCATCGGGGATACTCAACGTTGAGTTGACAGGAGCGTTACGACGAATAAAAATCTAGATCTTTTGCCCCGCTTCTCTAGCGAACCTTGATTTCGTGTGTTTTTGCTGTGAATCCGTTTTTCTTGTGTGTACCGTCGCAGAAAGGCATCAGTGTGGGTCCGCCGCACCTGCACCAGGCCTGAACAACCTTCCCGTTGACTATGACCAGGTTGGGACCGTTCTCAGTTGACTTTATCACAACTTCAGACATGCTAACACTATCACCTCTTCCAATCGCATCACAGGATCTTGGCTACACGCGTCAGGACCACAAGCTGCTCCCCATGAATCAGATTGTTCTGATCGTACTTACCTACAACCCGCAAGAGTGCGCCAACGACCAAATCCGTTGCTCCGCCCATGATCAACTTGCTCGTCGGACCCCATTCAACCTCGAGACGCTGAGATGTTCGAGGGAATGCCTGATTGGTCCCGGTTTCATCAGGCAGGAGGAACACGCCTCCCAAAACCTGTTCCCTCGGCAAATCTGTCACCGAGAAAAACAGGTCCACCAACGTTCCCGGAACAATTTCCCCTAGCTGTTTTACAGAGAGAACTGGGACTGGGGGTATCTTCGGAGGCGCTGGCGTCGTAGTTTTGGTTCCTTCTGCTACTGGTTGAGCTGGGGCTTCGCGTGGCCTCAGAGGTCGATCCTGATCGTATCGCAACCCGAACTGCAATGCAGTCTGCGCCTTAGCCAGTTCCTCGCCCAAGTAGCCCGAATGGCTCAGCTGTGTGACAAGACCGTCACGCAAGAGACCTAGTAACATTGAGGTTGCTCCGCGCCCCCGCATCTCATGGGCAGGGGTATGGTCAGGCATGTAGTGTCGTAGCAGGATCTCCTTCTGCTCAGGCTCGATCGTGATAACAAAGTATCCCTTCGGATCATACAACAAGGGCTCGCGCTGCCCACCAGGCCGAATAGACACAAATTCTTCCTGTTTTCTAGGCGTAGCAGTTTCCTTTTGTCCCGTCACAAAAACACCGGGATTACGATCAGAGAGACTCTTCACCCGTTCCTGTAGGATCTGGAGATCTTCTTCGCCGGTCCAGTCAAGCACCTCTACCTGCTTCCTGAATTGCTCAACTTGCTGGGAATCAACTGAGGGTAAAACTGGATCATAACCAGCCGCGTCGATGATCCGTCGCTTCTCATCAACGCCTTTCTCAGATAGAGCGACGAGAGATTGTC